>DATLGW010000194.1:0-6980 GCA_035540315.1 Burkholderiaceae bacterium
GAACCGGCCGATGCCCGCAGCGCCAGGTGCCCGTCGATGTCGGCACGGCCCTGGCGCAGCAGCGCCTGCCGCGCCGGGTCGGCGTCGGCGACGAGCTCGAGCAGCGCGTGCCGCCGCGAGGAATCGAGCGTGCTTGCGTCCACGCTCCAGTCGCCCGCGTCGCGCCGGCCGACGAACGACACCTGCAGGCCGGTCAGCCGCTGCAGGTCCTGGGCGACGCGGTCGTCGACCGCGAATCCCAGCGCGACCCAGCCGATCGGCAGCGGCGCCATCACCGGCACGACGACCAGCTGATGCAGCCGCCCGTCGAGCCGCGCCAATGCCGCCGCCGAGCGCTCGCGCATCGCGACGTCGATCAGCTCCGCGATCGGCGCGGCATCCGCGGGCGGTTCGCCGCGATCGGCGGTCATCGTGCGTTCGCGATCGATCAGCAGCGTCACGTGCGCGCCCATCCGCGCGCCGTGGTTGCGCAGCGCCGACGCGATCGTTTCGGTGTCGCGGGTCGCGATCGCCTCGCGGAACGCGAAGTCGGCCGCCAGGATCCGCGCGCCCTGCAGCAGTTGCGCGGTGTTCTGCGCGAGCAGGCGCTCGAACACGCGTTCGCCGATCGTCAGTTCTTCGGCGATCCAGCGCCGCGCGATCGATTCGCCGATCGAGCTCGTCAGTCCGAGCACGCCGACCTGCACGACCAGCATCAGCAGCACGAAAAACACGACGATGCGGCCGCGCAGCGTGCGGATCGTCGACAGCTTCATCGCAGCGTCCCGTACGCGAATCGAGGTGTTGCCGCCGCCGCGGTCAGCGCGCCGTCGTCTGCAGCCGTGCGCTTGCCGAAGCGGGCCCCGAGACGTCGACTCGCAGCGACGACGGCGCGTCGGCCGCGTGGTCCGGATGCCAGACGTGGACCTGATACGCGCCGGGCGGCAGCGAAGCGAGCCGCGCGGTGCCGTCGGCGCCGCTGAGCGCGAAATGCGGCGTGTCGACGACCATCAGGTGCCCGACCATCTGGTCGTGGATGTTGCAGCCGAGCACGACCAGCCCCGGCTTGTCGAACACGATCGGCTCGCTCGGCACGCCCGAGTACAGCTTGATCTCGAACGCCTTCGCTGCGGAGAACGAGTACACGTGATGGCGGATGTTGTCCATGTTCGGGAACGACACCGCGGTGCCGGTCCGCACGACCGACACCGCCGGCACGAAGCGTCGCTTGATCTGGTCGATCGCGGCAGTGGCAGGCGGCGTTGCCGCGGCGGGCGCAGGCGCGCCCTGCGGCACGGCCCACACCACCGCGTCGGCAAGCGGTGCGCCGGCCGCATCGGTGACGGCCACGCTCAGCGATTCGGCCGAAGCGGCGGCGGCCAGGCAACCGAGCGCAACAGCCGCCGATCGCGCGGCGTGCCGCAGCGTCGGCGCGTTGATCCGGTGTGTGCGCATCGTCAGCGGGTGACGATGTCGGGCTTCATCGGCGCCAGCAGCCCGAGCAGCTCGTCGCGCGCCGCGTCGGACACGCCGTTGCGGGTCAGCGCATCGCGCAGCGCAACGACCATGCCGATGAATTCTGCCTCGGTGATGTCGAGCCCCGCGTGGACCGTCTTCATGTCCTCGCCGGTATAGCGGCAGCCGCCGCCGGTGGCCGCGCAGATCTGCTCGACCAGCCGCTCGTTGACCTTGCGCAGGTTCACGCCCTCGAACGAGCGGTTCAGCTTCGGGTCGCCCGCCACCTGCGCGATCGTCTGCGCGACCACGCGTGTGACGACCGGCTCGCCGCCGAGGCGCTCGTACAGCGGCGCATCGGCCGCACCGGCGGGCAGCGCAGTCGCGAACGCCAGCGCGGCAGCCCCACGCGCCACGGCGCGAACAGTCGAACGGATCGCATCCATGGGTCGCAGCATACGGGCTGCACGGCGCGGCGCGCCGCAGCATGCTGCCGAAAGGCCGATTCGCCCCTCCGAGCGGAGCGCGCAGGCGTCGTCAGTGCAGCGGCGTGCGGTCGCCCAGCAACGGCCGCAGCAGCCACAGCCACCATTCGTGCGGCACCCACAGCAGCAACGACGTCATCACGACGTAGCGGCCGAACTTGCCGATCGCCATCCACAGCACGCAGCGCCAGAACGGCAGCCGCAGCCAGCCCGCCAGCGTGCACAGCGGATCCCCGACCATCGGCAGCCACGACAGGATCAGCACCGGCGGGCCCAGCCGCTGGAGCCAGCCGAAGTAGCGGGTGTCCTTGTGCTTTGCGAACGCCTCCTTAGCGCCGCGGCCCACGACGTAGTCGACGATGCCCCCGAGCGTGTTGCCCAGCGTGGCGACCGCGACGGTGATCCAGAACTTGTCCGGGTTCAGCGTGATGAAACCGAACACCGCCGGCTCCGAGCCGAGCGGCAGCAGCGTGGCCGACAGGAACGAGACGATGAACACGCTCGACAATCCGTGTTTCGGCAACGCGAACCATTCGATCAGCCGTTCGACCAGCGCTTCCATATCGGCCGCGAGTCTAGCAGCACGCGCTCGGTACAATCGCGGGTTGGCTGCTGCTGCCGCCGCCTCCCCAACCCGCGCCCGACGCACTCGACGATGGCCGACGATTACCTGAAGCGGATCCTGACTGCGCGCGTGTACGACGTCGCCGAGGAAACGCCGCTGGAGCCGGCAGCGCTGCTGTCGGCGCGGCTGGGCAACACGCTGCTGCTCAAGCGCGAGGACCTGCAGCCGGTGTTCTCGTTCAAGCTGCGCGGCGCGTACAACCGGATGGCGCAGCTGCCGGCAGCGCAGCTGCAGCGCGGCGTGATCGCGGCTTCGGCAGGCAATCACGCGCAGGGGGTCGCGCTGGCTGCGCAGAAGCTGGGCTGCCGCGCCGTGATCGTGATGCCGGTGACCACGCCGCAGGTGAAGGTCGACGCAGTGCGCCGCCGCGATGCGCAGGTCGTGCTGCACGGCGACTCGTACAGCGACGCGTACCGGCATGCGCTCGAGCTGCAGCAGCGCGAGCAGTTGACGTTCGTGCACCCGTTCGACGACCCGGACGTGATCGCCGGTCAGGGCACGATCGGCATGGAGATCCTGCGGCAGCACCCCGGACCGATCGATGCGGTGTTCGTCGCCGTCGGCGGCGGCGGACTGATCGCCGGCATTGCCGCGTACATCAAGCAGCTGCGACCGCAGATCCGCATCGTCGGCGTGCAGACGACCGATTCCGATGCGATGGCGCGCTCGCTGAAGGCGGGCCGCCGCATCGAGCTGTCCGACGTCGGCTTGTTCTCCGACGGCACGGCGGTCAAGCTGGTCGGCGAGGAAACGTTCAGGCTGTGCCGCGAGCATGTCGACGAGATGATCCTGGTCGACACCGACGCGGCCTGCGCGGCGATCAAGGACGTGTTCGAGCAGACGCGCTCGATCCTCGAGCCTGCCGGCGCGCTGTCGGTCGCCGGCGCCAAGGCCTGGGTCGCCCGCGAGGGGGCGCGGGACCGCACGCTGATCGCGATCGCCGGCGGCGCGAACATGAATTTCGACCGGCTGCGGTTCGTGTCCGAGCGCGCCGAGGTCGGCGAGCAGCGCGAGGCGGTGTTCGCGGTGACGATTCCCGAGGAGCGCGGCAGCTTCAGGCGCTTCTGCGCGCTGGTCGGACCCCGCAACGTGACCGAGTTCAATTACCGGATCGCCGACGCGCGCGAGGCGCACATCTTCGTGGCCGTCCAGATCGACGGCCGCGACGAGGCGAGCGCGATTGCGCGCGCCTTCGAGACGGCGGGATTTCGCACGATCGATCTGACCGACGACGAGCTCGCGAAGCTGCACCTGAGACACATGGTCGGCGGCCGCTCGGCGCTCGCGCGCGACGAGCTGCTGTTCCGATTCGAGTTTCCGGAGCGACCGGGCGCGCTGATGAAGTTCCTGTCGCGCATGAGCCCGAACTGGAACATCTCGCTGTTCCATTACCGCAATCACGGCGCCGACTACGGCCGCATCCTGGTCGGGCTGCAGGTGCCGCCGGAGGACCAGGACGAGCTCGAGCGGTTCCTCGCCACGCTCGGCTACCGGCACTGGGACGAAAGCCGGCACCCGGCGTACCAGCTGTTCCTGAGCGCGGGCAACGGCGCGGCGGGCGGCTGAGCCGACGGCCGCCGCGAGCGGCGGACACGAGCCGCCGCCCGGCGGCGCCGGGGGTGCGGGCTATAATTTCGCGGCAATTCAAACATTTATGTACTTGCTCACGCTTGGACTCAACCACACGACCGCGCCGCTCGCGCTGCGCGAGAAGGTGGCGTTTCCGGGCGATGCGCTGCTCGATGCGCTGACCGACCTGCGCGGCGAGCTGCGCGGGCTGCTGCCCGAGAGCGCGATCCTGTCGACCTGCAACCGCACCGAGATCTACTGCGCGACTCCGGCGCCGCACGAAGCGCAGCCGGCGCTAGCGAGCTGGATCGCGGCGCGCCAGGGGCTGCAGGCGGCGCCGGCCGCGCTGGAGCAGCACCTGTATGCGCTGCCCGACAGCGCCGCAGTGCGTCACGCGTTCCGGGTCGCGAGCGGCCTGGATTCGATGGTGCTGGGAGAGCCGCAGATCCTCGGACAGATGAAGGAAGCCGCGCGGATCGCACACGACGCGCGCGCGCTCGGCGCGAACCTGCATCAGCTGTTCCAGCGCTCGTTCGCCGTCGCCAAGGAAGTGCGCAGCCAGACGCAGATCGGCGCGCATTCGGTGTCGATGGCCGCTGCCGCGGTGCGGCTGGCGCAGCGGCTGTTCGAGGATCTGCGCGCGACCTCGGTGCTGCTGGTCGGAGCCGGCGAGATGATCGAGCTGGCGGCCACGCATTTCGCCGCGCAGCATCCGCGCCGGATCATGGTCGCGAACCGCACGGTCGAGCGCGCGCAGCGCCTGGCGCAGCGTGTGGGCGCGCAGACGATGCGGCTGGCCGAGCTGCCCGAGTCGCTCGAGCAGTACGACATCGTCGTGACGTCCACCGCGAGCTCGCTGCCGATCATCGGGCTGGGCATGGTCGCGCGCGCGGTCCGGGCGCGCAGGCGCCGGCCGATGTTCATGGTCGATCTGGCCGTTCCGCGCGACATCGAGCCCGAGGTCGCTTCGCTCGACGACATCTTCCTGTACACCGTCGACGACCTCGGCCGGCTGGTGCAGGCGGGGCTGGAGAACCGGCGCGCTGCGGTATCGCAGGCCGAGGCGATCATCGAAACGCGGGTCGACGCGTTCATGCAATGGCTGTCGAACCGGCAGGCGGTGCCGTCGATCCGCGCGCTGCATGCGCGCGGCGATGCGTTGAAGCGCGCCGAGCTCGAACGCGCGCGGCGGATGCTGGCGCGCGGCGAAGATCCGCAGGCGGTGCTCGAGGCGCTTGCGAACGGGCTGACCAGCAAGTTCCTGCACGGGCCGACGACGCTGCTGCAGCGGCCCGGGCCCGAGCAGCAGCAGCTGGACCGGCTGATCGACCGGCTGCTGCCCGACCGATGAAGCGCTCGATGCTGGACCGGCTGGCGCGCCTGGAAGAGCGGCTGGCCGAGGTCAACGCGCTGCTGTCGAGCGAGGATGCCGTCCGCGACCTCGCCGAGTACCGGCGGCTGAACCGCGAGCACGCCGAGCTCGCCGAAGTCGTTGCGCATTTCACCGCCTATCGGCGCGCGACCAGCGACCTCGACACCGCAATGCAACTGCGCGACGACCCGTCGATGCGCGAGTTCGCAGACGAGGAAATCGCCGCGGCCCAGGCCAGGATCGCGCAGGAACGCGCGATCCTCGAGCAGCTGCTGCTGCCGAAGGACCCGAACGACGAACGCGACGTGTTCCTCGAGCTGCGCGCCGGCACCGGCGGCGACGAATCCGGGCTGTTCGCCGGCGATCTGCTGCGGATGTACCTGCGTTACGCCGAACGGCGGGGATGGCGTACCGAGATCGTCTCCGAGAGCCCGGCCGAGATCGGCGGCTACAAGGAGGTGATCCTGCGCATCTCCGGCGATGCGGTGTATTCGCGGCTGAAGTTCGAGTCCGGCGGCCACCGCGTGCAGCGCGTGCCGCAGACCGAAGCGCAGGGACGGATCCACACGTCGGCGTGCACGGTGGCCGTGATGCCGGAGGCCGACGCCGCGGCCGACGTCGTGTTCGGACCCGACGACCTGCGGATCGACGTGTTCCGTGCGTCCGGCGCCGGCGGGCAGCACGTGAACCGGACCGAGTCCGCGGTTAGGATCACGCACCTGCCGACCGGCATCGTCGCCGAGTGCCAGGACGATCGCTCGCAGCACCGCAACCGCGAGAAGGCGATGAGCGTGCTGACCGCTCGCATCCGCGATGCGCAGATGCGCGAAGCGCAGGCGAAGGAGGCGGCGACGCGCAAGTCGCTGATCGGCTCGGGCGATCGGTCGGAGCGGATCCGCACGTACAACTTTCCGCAGGGCCGCGTGACCGACCATCGGATCAACCTGACGCTGTACAAGCTGCAGCAGGTGATGGACGGCGACCTCGACGAGCTGATCGTTCCGCTGATGGCCGAACACCAGGCCGAGCGGCTTGCAGCGCTGGCCGAGGACGCCGGCTGAAACGAACGAATCGGCTGCGGCCGACCCGATGACGACGTTCGCGCAACTGCTCGAAGCCGCCGGGCTGCCCCGGCTGGAAGCGCGCGCGCTGCTCGAGCATGCGAGCGGGCGTCCGCGCACGTGGCTGATCGCGCACTCCGACGAGACTGCCCCGCCCGGGGTTGCCGCGCAGTTCGATCAGTTGCGCCGCCGACGGCTCGCCGGCGAACCGGTCGCGTACCTGCTCGGCGTCCGCGAATTCCACGGCCTGTCGTTCGCGGTGTCGCCGCAGGTGCTGATCCCGCGGCCCGAGACCGAGCTGCTGGTCGAATGGGCGCTCGAGCTGCTTGCGCCGAACGCGGGCGCGAGCGTGGTCGACCTCGGCACCGGCAGCGGCTGCATCGCGATCGCGGTCGCGCTGCAGCGGCCGGACCTGCGCGTGACCGCGACCGACC
>DATLGW010000195.1:0-6803 GCA_035540315.1 Burkholderiaceae bacterium
CTCATCTCCCGCCTCCTTCGTCGGCGTCGTCGCGCCGCGGATCCAGCTCGGGCGGCACCTCGACCCCGGGTGCGGCCGGCCGCGGCCGCCGGCCGCGGCGGTGCTCGTCGAGCTGATATACGTACGCGAGCACCTGCGCGACGGCCGCGTACAGCGCGGCCGGGATCTCCTGGTCGATCTCGACGTGCGCATACAGCGCTCGCGCGAGCGGCGGCGCCTCGAGCAGCGGCACGTCGTGCTCGATCGCAAGCTCCCGGATCCTGGCCGCCAGCAGGTCCGCGCCCTTCGCGACCACCCGCGGCGCGCCCATCGCGGATTCGTCGTATTTCAGAGCGACCGCATAGTGCGTCGGGTTCGTGACCACGATGTCGGCGGCCGGCACCGCCTCGAGCATCCGGCCGCGGCTGATCGCGCGCTGGCGCTCGCGCAGCTTCGCGCGCAGCCGCGGATCCCCTTCGACCTCGCGGTGCTCGCGCTTGACTTCCTGCGGCGTCATCCGCAGCTGCTTCCTGAACCGATAGATCTGCAGCGGCGCGTCGAACAGCGCGGCCACGATGATCACCAGCGCGACCCAGACCGCGCCCCAGCGCAGGTGGCTCGCCGCCTCGGACAGCGCAGCCGCTGCCGGCAGTGAGCCGAGGGCCGCGATCGCCGGCAGCTGTGCAGACGCGAAGAAGAATCCGGTGATCCCGACCGCGGTCGCGATCAGCGACAGCTTTCCGAGGTCGATCAGCGCATTGATCGAGAATACGCGCTTGAGGCCTGCCATCGGGTCGGCGCGCGACAGATCGAACTCGATCGGCTTGAAGCTCAGCACCAGTCCGCCGACGGCGAGGCTGGCGACCGTGGCGGCCGCCAGCGGAACGGCAAGCAGCGGCAGCGTCGCGGCGAGCGCCTCGAACGCGGCGCCCGAGAACGCCTCGAGCGCGCGCGGCGCGTCTCGGCTGGCAGCTCGATCGAAGCGCAGCGTGCCGCGGATCATCGCCAGCGTGCGATCGGCGAAATATGGCCCGTACAGCAGCGCCGCGCCGATCGCCGCGACCAGCGCCGCGGCATGAGCGACCTCTCGCGAACGCGCAGTGCGGCCGTCCTCGCGCGCCTTGCTTAGCTTGCGCTCGGACGCCGGTAGTTGCCGCTGGTCGCGGCTGTCTTCAGATTCCGCCATGAATGCCGATGATTCCCCTTGCCCTCGCGATTATTCGGTGCCGGCTGCCGGCTCAAGCGACGAATAACGCGGCCGGGCTGCCGCTATTCGCGGCCGCGGGACCGGCGGTCGCGAGACAGTCGCCAAGGAGCATCCTGCCGATGAGTCGTCGCACGCCGATCGGGTTCGTTCTCGTGCTCGCGCTGATCACGCTGTCGGGCAGCGCCGCCGGCCAGTGGTACCGCTGCCCCGGCAACGTCTACCAGGCCTCGCCGTGCGACGGCGGCAAGCGGATCGACAGCCGGCCGAACGGCGCCGGCACCCGCTTCGCCGACCCTGGCGCGAAAGACGCGCCCGCTGCCGGCGCGCCGGGCGCGGGCGCAATGATCGATCCCGACGTCGGACCGACCGGGCGGGTCCAGCTGCGGGTGCCGCCGGATCGGGTGCCGCGGCCGTCGCCGCGGTAGCGGCCGCTGTTTCGCCGCGACCGCGGCCGGGTTCGCCGCGATTGCTCACGGTTTCGCCGCGATCGCGGCTATTGCGGAGTAGTCGTGTCTGGGGAGACAGGCCGCGCGTCCATCGCTGGCCCGTTCGTCAGCGCGTCATGCAGCTGCTCGGCCGAGCCCGCCGGCCGCTCGGATCCCGACAGCACGCGCCGCTCGGCCTGCTTGTTCATCACGACGATCGAGATCCGCCGGTTGACCGGATTCAGTGGATCGGCCGGATCCAACGGGATTGCCGCAGCCAGGCCGACCACGCGCAGCACCTTCGCTTCGGACATGCCGCCGGCGACCAGCTCGCGCCGCGACGCATTCGCGCGATCGGCCGACAATTCCCAGTTCGAATAGCCGCGCTCGCCGCTCGCGAATGGTGCCGCGTCGGTATGTCCGGTCAGCGTGACTTTCGCGTCGAAATCGTTGAGCACCCGTCCGATCGCGCGCAGCAGATCGCGCATGTACGGCTTGACTGCCGCGGCGCCCGAATCGAACATCGGCCGGCTGCGCTCGTCGACGATCTGGATCCGCAATCCGTCCTGCGTCATGTCCATCCGCACCTGCGAGCGGAATTCGGCCAGCTGTGCGTCCGATGCAATCGCATATTCGACCCGCTGGCGCACGAATTGCGCCTGCTCGAGCGCGATCCGCGAGTGGTCCGCCTGCATCGCCTGCAGGCTGACGATTTTCTTGGCCTGCTCGATGTCGCCGCGGCGCACCTGGCCGTAGGAACGCGTCAGCTCCTCGCCGCCGCCGCGGATCACGCTCGAGCTGTCGCCCGAACCGGAGCCGCCCGACAGCGCGACGTGCAGCGGCGTGCGGAAGTAATCGGCGATCCCCATCAGATCGCCCTTGGTCGTGGAGCCCAGCAGCCACATCAGCAGGAAGAACGCCATCATCGCCGTCACGAAGTCGGCGTAAGCGATCTTCCAGGCGCCGCCGTGGTGTCCGTGCGCGCGCTTCTTGATCCGCTTGATGACGATCGGCTGGACCTTCTTCTCGCCGACGCTCACCGGGGCCTCCGAAGGTTCACGACGCGCTCGACTTCTTCTGCTTGACGTGCGACTCGAGCTCGGCGAACGACGGCCGCTCGGTCGAGAACAGCACCTTGCGGCCGAATTCGACCGCGATCGCGGGCGCATAGCCCTGCAGGCTCGCCAGCAGCGTGACCTTCACGCACTGCAGCTCCTTGGTCGCCTCCTCGCACTTCTGCTCGAGCAGCGTCGCGACTGGGCCGACGAAGCCGTACGCGAGCAGGATGCCGAGGAACGTGCCGACCAGCGCATGCGCGATCATCATCCCGAGCTCGGCCGGCGGCTTTCCGACCGAGGCCATCGTGTGGACCACCCCCATCACCGCAGCGACGATCCCGAACGCCGGCAGCCCGTCGGCGACCTTCTGGATCGCCTGCGCGGGCACCATCGCCTCGTGGTGATGGGTCTCGATCTCGTTGTCCATCAGGTTCTCGATCTCGAGCGCGTTCATGTTGCCCGACACCATCATCCGCAGGTAGTCGGTCACGAACTCGATCAGATGGTGATCGGCCGAGATGTTCGGGTACTTCGCGAACAGCGGGCTGTCGTGCGGCTGCTCGATGTCGCCTTCGATCGACATCAACCCTTCCTTGCGCGCCTTCGACAGGATTTCGTACAGCAGCGCCATCAGCTCCATGTAGCGCGCTTTCGTGTACTTCGACGGCTTGATGATCGTCGGCAGCTGCTGCATCACCGCCTTGAGCACCTTGCCGTTGTTCGCGACCACGAACGCGCCGACCGCGCCGCCGCCGATCATCAGCAGCTCGACCGGCTGCAACAACGCGGCCAGGTGCCCGCCGGCAAGCGCATAGCCGCCGAAAACGGACACCAGCACGACGAGGTAACCGATGATGACGAGCATGAGCCCTCTGGCGCCTCAGACGGGCCGAACGCTGGCTGCGGTGGACATGCGACGTTTTCGGCGTGGTGCGGGCGTACTTGAATCGCCGACCGCCGAGCCGCCACCGCCGCTGCCGGCGGTCGCCGCTTGGCCGCCGCCCGTCGGCGGCGACCGTTCGCCGCAGCTGCGATGCGGTCCAGCGCCGAGTATCCTCAGTGGATCGTCCCGCGCCGCGACGCCTTGCCCGCGCGCGCCGGCGGTTCGCACAAACCGCAGACGTATTGTCCCGACAGCTCGAACGTGTGGTTGACGAAGCGGCCGGCGCAGCGCGTGCAGCGCGATAGGCACAACATGCCGGAGTCGACGAAACGCACCAGCCGCCAGGCGCGGGTGATCGACAACAGCGGTTCGACGCGGTGCGAACGAACTTCGTCGGAATACAGGCGGTAGGCCTTGACGATCGCGTCGATCGACTCGATGTCGGTGGTCTTCTGCAGGTATTCGTACGTGTTCAGGAACAGCGACGCGTGGATGTTCGGCTGCCAGGTCACGAACCAGTCGGTCGAGAACGGCAGCTGCCCCTTCGACGGCGAGTGGCCGGCGACCTCCTTGTACAGCCGCAGCAGGCGTTCGTGCGGCAGGTCGGTCTCCGACTCGAGCACCTGCAGCCGCGCGCCGAGCCGGATCAGCTCGATCGCGCGCTGCAGCTGGCGGTTCTCGGTCAACAGGCTGCGGGTCGCCATGTCAGACCGCCTCGTCGAAGTGGCCGGCCATCAGGATGCTCGCATGCAGCCGCGCCGCGCTGACTTCGGCGCCCTGCACCGCCCTGCGGCCGTGCTCGGCCAGCAGCGACCAGACCATCTCGTCGTCGAAGCGGAACCGGCACATCATCATGTTGCCGGCGGCGATCTTCATCAGCTGGCCCGGGCTCAGCTCGGCAATGATGTCGGCGACCTCCTCCGACAGCCCCAGCGTGAACAGCGCCTGCGCCTTGTCCGAGCGGATCATGCTCTGCGCCAGCATCAGGTACGACAGGTTGACCTCGCGGATCGCCGCCAGCCATCGGCTCGCTGCCGGCTGATCGGCGGCCTCGAGTTTCGGCGACTGCGGCCGAATGACTGCTGTGGCAGGCTGCTGCATCGCTTGTTGTTCCATTTCTTGCATCCCCAATGCCGGTTTCGACGTTTCGCAGTCTCGGCCGCCGCCGAAATCGCGAAAATCGGGTGTGCGCTGTAGCGCGCGTGCGAGGCGCACCGACGCGATGTAAGTAAAGCCTTACAAGATCGAGCCGAAACCGCCGCTAAAGTCCGCTCGCACCCCCGCCGATAACCACCCCAACGGGATCGCTCCCGCCGCCTGACGGCCTCGGCTGGTCGGGCAAGACCGCCACGGGAAACCGTGGCAGACGGCCCACAGCCAACCGGACTACGATCGATAAAGGAGTGATGACATGTTGACGATCAATACGAACGTTGCGTCGCTGAATGCGCAGCGCAATTTGAGCACCTCCCAGAACGCGCTGGCGCTGTCGATCCAGCGGCTGTCGACGGGCCTGCGGGTGAATAGCGCGAAAGACGACGCGGCGGGGCTGGCGATCGCGGAGCGGATGAACGCGCAGATCCGCGGAATGAACGTCGCGATCCGCAATGCCAACGACGGGGTGTCGATGGCGCAGATCGCCGAAGGTGCGATGACCAAGGTCGGCGACATGCTGCAGCGGATGCGCGAGCTCGCGGTTCAATCGGCCAACGGCACGATTACCGATGCCGACCGCACGAACCTGGACGCCGAGTTCCAGCAGCTGGGCGACGAGATCGTACGGGTGCTCGGCGCCGCGAAGTTCAACAACAAAGCGATTTTGGGCGCCGATGCGGGCGCCACGACGTTCCAAGTCGGCGCGGGTGCGAGCGATACGCTCAGCGCGACATTGACCCGAATGGACAACCACGCGTCGATCACTCCTGTGACGGGTACCGGTTCCGTCACGACCGCCGCGAACGCCACGTCGATGATCACGGCGATCGACACCGCGCTGGACCTCGTCAACACCGAACGCTCGAAGCTCGGTGCGCTTCAGAGCCGGTTCGAGGCCGTCGTGTCGGCGCTGCAGATCGCGTCGGAGAACCAGGCCGCGGCACGTAGCCGGATCATCGACGCCGATTTCGCAAGCGAAACCGCCGCGCTGACCCGTGCGCAGATCCTGCAGCAAGCGGGCACGGCGATGCTGGCGCAGGCCAATGCGTCGCCGCAGGTCGTGCTGGCTCTGCTGCGCGGCTGACGTTGGCCGAGACGAGCCCTCGTGCAAGTCGAGCGGGCGCAGCCGTTCCGAGAACGGCTCGCGCCCGCGCTCGCGCCGAGCCGGGCGCCGCCGAGCGCCTGCCGTCGACACGAACGCAAATGAGCCGCTGAGGCGGCGCTTTTCGATCGACCGGCATCGATGATGGTTGGCCATAGTTTCGACGTACCGGGGAACGCGGCGGCAAGGGGTCGCAACGGGTTCCCTGACGGAGAACCCTATGGCCCAAGTGATCAACACCAATCTGCCGTCACTGAACGCGCAGCGAAACCTGTCGACGACGCAGACCCAACTCGCGCAGTCGATCCAGCGGCTGTCGAGCGGCCTGCGGGTCAACAGCGCGAAGGACGATGC
Organism: Burkholderiaceae bacterium; assembly: GCA_035540315.1. Taxonomy (GTDB): domain Bacteria; phylum Pseudomonadota; class Gammaproteobacteria; order Burkholderiales; family Burkholderiaceae_E; genus DATLGW01. The sequence goes on from DATLGW010000195.1 coordinate 6,164, forward strand.
CGCTGGTCTGGCGATTGCGGAGCGGATGCAGGCCCAGGTTCGCGGAATGAACGTCGCGATACGCAACGCCAACGACGGGATCTCGATGGCACAGGTCGCGGAGGGAGCACTGGGGAAGGTGTCCGACATCCTGCAGCGGATGCGGGAGCTCGCGACCCAGTCGGCGAACGGGACCTACAACGACGCCGATCGCAGCAACCTGGACACCGAGTACCAGCTGCTCGCCGACGAGATCGACCGCATCTTTGCGAGCACGCGATTCAACGGCCTCGCGATGCTCGGCGCCGACGCCGGATCGCTCGTGTTCCAGATCGGCGCGAACACCGGAGCCGAAAACCAGGTCTCGGTCACGTCGACCCGGCTGGACAATGCCGCAGCGACGACTGCAGTGACAGGTGCGGCGAGCGAGATCGGCACGGCCGCCGACTCCCGGACAGCGATGACCAACATCGATGCGTTGCTGGACATCGTGACGACGGAGCGCGCGAAATGGGGCGCGGTGCAGAATCGTTTCGAGGCGGTGATCTCGACCCTGCAGGTTTCGGCGGAGAACCAGGAGGCGGCTCGCAGCCGCATCATGGATGCCGACTTCGCGAAGGAAACGGCGGAGCTGACGCGGGCGCAGATCCTGCAGCAAGCC
>DATLGW010000196.1:0-1780 GCA_035540315.1 Burkholderiaceae bacterium
GTGATAGACCAGCGGGATGAAACGGCGGCGCGGCAGCCGCGCGACGACGGCGCCGAAGATCGGCACTGCGGCGAGCATGACGACGAACGTCGCCATGAACAGCCAATGGAGGTTTCTCACGCCGCCGGCGATGCCCATCTCGTCGCGCAGCGGCCGCAGCACGTAGTAGGCCGCGAGCAGGCAAAAGAAATAGCCGAACGACCACAGCGCTGCCCGGTGCTCGCCGGGCCGCACCGCCAGGTTCAGAGGCATGGACTACTGACCGAGGATTTTCCTGAGCTCCGCCGCCGTGCGCGCGCCTGCCGCCGGCGCGCCGAGGTCGAAGATCCTGGATTGCGCAAGGGTGCCGATTGCGACCGGCTCGAAACCCGCGTCTTCGACGAGCTGCATGCCGAGCTCGAGCGCGCCGGGATCGTCGGCAGCGACAGGAACGGCGAGCTTCGGCGGCGGGCGGTGGGCTTCTCTCTGCAATATCTGAAAGCCGATCGCGTTGAACGCGCGGAAGGTGCGTGCGCCGGAGAACATCGCCGCAGTCGTGATCGCAGCGCCTTTCTCCCTCGCTGCCACGGCCATCTCACCGTCGCGGTTCGGAATCGGATTGTTGGGATCGACGACGACCTTGCCCTTCAACTCCGCGCCCACTTCGGCGGCGATGCTCGGCAGCGCCGCGTAGGGCACCGCGATCAGCACCGCGTCTCCGAACGCTGCGGCTTCCTTGGTGGTGCCGGTCCGCGCATTCGCACCCGCGCCTTCCGCCGCGCGCTTCGCCTGCTCGAGGTCGCGGTCCGCGAACATCACCTCGTGTCCCGCCTTCGCCCACAGACTGCCGAGCGTGCCGCCGATGCGGCCCGACCCGATGACGCCGATGCGCATGCGTTTTCGCGTTTCCGCGGCATAGCCTGTGGCGGCCGGCAGCGATGCCGCGACGGCCGCGGCTGCGGCTGCGATCAGGAACCTGCGGCGTTGCAATGTCTTCATCGTCGAAAACTCCCTCATCAGACGGGCAGGCCGGCCTTCCCGAATCCCGAATGGGCCAGGAGCGGGAACATTCGTAACACATTCGATTCGGGATGGAAACCCGCCGGCGGCGACGATGAAGCTCGTTGAACGCCGCGCCAAGCCCTTGGCGGCCCCGATGCGCTGCAGGTAGCATGCAGGCGCGGCATCAAGTCGTCCGTGCTCGGGCGATGGGAGCGAATCGCGTGGATCGAGCAGCATTTGTTCGCCTGCAGGAGCTGTCGATGTCGTATTTCGTCGCTCGGGCACTTCACGTGGCCGCCGACCTGGGGCTGGCCGATCTCGTCGCCGAAGCGCCCACCGCAATCTCGGCTGTCGCTCGGGCGGCGCAGTGCGAGGAGCGTGCGCTCGCTCGCCTGCTGCGGGTCCTTTCGGCCCAGGGCATCTTCGACACCGACGATGCGACCGTGCGCCACACCGAGGCATCGCGCCTGCTTCGTTCGGACCACCCGTATTCGTTGCGCGCTTTCGCGCAGATGTTCGGTCTGCCAGTCATGTGGCGCAGCGCCGAGGCGCTGACTCACTCGATACGAACCGGCGAGGCTGCCGCGCCAGTCGTCTTTCCCGAAGCCGGATTCTGGGGCTACCTGGCGGACAATCCGGAGCACGCGCGGATCTTCGACGCGGCGATGGCGTCCAAGACGCGCGGCCAGATCGCCGGGATACTATCGAGCTACGACTTCTCCGGCGTGGCTTCGGTCGCCGACATCGGTGGCGGCAGAGGACTTCTGCTGAGCGCTATCGTGCAGCGTCATCCGGAGAT
>DATLGW010000197.1:0-3646 GCA_035540315.1 Burkholderiaceae bacterium
GCTCCGCCGACGGTGACGATCTCCACGAACTATGCGGGCGCCAGCGCCGAAACGCTCGCCCGCACCGTCGCCGCGCCGATCGAGGAACAGCTGTCGGGCGTCGAGGGTCTGAGCTACTTCAGCTCCAGCTCGTCGTCGACCGGCGCAATGACGATCACGGTCACGTTCGAGCCGGGAGCGAACGTCGACGCCGCCGTCTTCAACGTCAACAACCGCGTGCAGCTCGCGCTGCCGCGGCTTCCCGACGAGGTGCGCCGCAACGGCGTGATCGTGCAGAAGCGCTCGTTCGACATCCTGCAGGTCGTGTCGCTGATCTCTCCCGATTCAAGCCGCGACACGCTGTTTCTGTCGAACTTCGCGACGCTGAACGTCTCGGACGAGCTCAAGCGGCTGCCCGGGCTTGCCGACGTGACGGTGTTCGGCGCGCGCGACTACTCGATGCGGATCTGGCTCGATCCGGACCGCATGGCGCAGCTCGGGCTGACGACGTCGGACATCGCCGCCGCGCTGCGGGCGCAGAACGCCCAGTATGCGGCCGGTCGCATCGGCGCCGAGCCGGCGCCGCCCGGACAGAGCTTCGTCTACACCGTCACTGCGACCGGGCGGCTGGTCGAGCCCGAGCAGTTCGGAGAGATCGTGCTGCGCGCCGGCGGCGCCTCGGGCGTGCTGCGGCTCAAGGACGTCGCGCGGGTGGAGCTCGGCGCGCTGAACTACGACACGTTCAACACGCTCGACGGCAAGCCCACGATCGGCATGGGCATCTATCTGCAGCCGGGCGCGAACGCGCTCGACGTCGCGAACCTGGTTCGCCAGCGGATGGCCGAGCTCAAGCAGACGTTTCCGGTCGGCGTCGATTACGCGATTCCGTTCGACACCACGCGCTTCGTCGACGAGTCGATCCGCGAAGTGATCAAGACGATCTTCGAGGCGGCGGTGCTGGTGCTGCTGGTGGTCTGGGTGTTCCTGCAGACGTGGCGCGCGACGCTGATCCCGATGATCGCGGTCCCGGTGTCGCTGATCGGCGCGTTCGCCGGGCTGTGGCTGTTCGGGTTCTCGATCAATACGCTGACGCTGTTCGCGCTGGTGCTCTCGATCGGCATCGTCGTCGACGACGCGATCATCGTGCTCGAGAACGTCGAGCGGCTGATGCGCGAGCGCAAGCTCGGCGCGTTCGAGGCAGCGCTGGAGGCGATGCGCGAAGTGTCGGGCGCGATCGTCGCGATCATGCTGGTGCTCGCGGCGGTGTTCATTCCGGTCGCGTTCCTCGGCGGGATCGCCGGCCAGCTGTACCGGCAGTTCGCGGTCACGCTGGCGGTCGCGGTGACGATTTCGGGTTTCATGGCGCTGACGCTGACGCCGGCGCTGTGCGCGTTGCTGCTGAAGGCGGGCGATCACGACTCGAAGCTGTTTCGCCCGTTCAACCGGGGCTTCGACTGGGTCTCGCGCCGCTTCCTGTGGACGGTCGGCACGGCGATCCGCTGGCGCGTCGTCACGCTGCTGGCGTTCGCCGGCCTGTTGGCGCTGACGGTGCTGCTGTTCCTGCGCGTGCCGTCGAGTTTCGTGCCGCCCGAGGATCAGGGCTACGTGTTCGGCTCGGTGCAGCTGCCCGACGGCGCGACGCTCGAGCGCACCGGCGCGGCCACCGCGCAACTGCAGCAGCTGGTGTCGCAGAACCCCGCGGTCCAGAACGTGATCGCGATCGTCGGGTTCGACCTGATCGGCGGGGGCAACAAGACCAGCGCGGCGACGATGTTCATCACGCTGAAGCCCTGGCGCGAGCGCTCGATGACCGCGGCCGAGGTCGCTCGAGACACGTTCGTCAAGGGCATGGCGGTGCGCGACGGTCTGGCGCTCGCGTTCAGCCCGCCGGCGATCCGCGGCCTGGGCACCTCGGGCGGATTCGAGGTCTACGTGCAGTCGCGCGCCGGCGGCACGCCGCGCGAGCTGGCCGGCGTCACGCAGCAGTTCATCGCGGCGCTGCAGCGCGAGCCGACGCTGGCGACGCTGAACACGTTCTTCCGTCCGACCGTGCCGCAATTGCGGGTCGAAGTGGATCGGGAGAAGGCGCTGTCGCTCGGGGTTCCGGTGCAGGACGTGTTCGAGACGCTGCAAAGCACGATGGGCACGCTGTACGTGAACGACTTCAACCGCTTCGGCCGCACTTTTCGCGCCCAGTTGCAGGCCGATGCGCGGTTTCGCGCGCGACCCGAAGACCTGGGGCGCGTGTTCGTCCGCTCGGCGACCTCGGGCGAGATGATTCCGCTGAAGGCGCTGATCCACGTCAGCGAGCTGGTCGGGCCCGAGCAGCTGGAGCGGTTCAACGGCTTCATGGCGGCCAAGGTCACCGGCTCGGGCCGGCCGGGCGTGAGCTCGGGCGACGCGATCCGGACCGTCGAACGCGTCGCTGCCGAGGCGCTTCCCGCCGGCTATCAGATTGCGTGGACCGGGCAGGCGTTCCAGGAAAAGCGCACCGGAACCGCGTCGGTGATCGCGTTCTCGCTGGCGATCGTGATGGTGTTCCTGATCCTGGCGGCGCTGTACGAGCGCTGGCGCCTGCCCTGGGCGGTGGTCGCGACGGTGCCGTTCGCGGTGCTCGGCGCGCTGGGTTTCGTGCTGTTGCGCGGATTGGAGAACGACATCTACTTCCAGATCGGCCTGGTCGTTCTGATCGGGCTGGCTGCGAAGAACGCGATCCTGATCGTCGAATTCGCACAGCAGGGCTACCTGCAGGGCCGCTCCGCCGCCGACGCTGCGCTCGAGGCGGCGCGGCTGCGGTTCCGGCCGATCGTGATGACGTCGCTCGCGTTCGTGCTCGGGGTGGTGCCGCTGGTGTTCGCGACCGGCGCCGGCGCGGCCGCGCGCCGCTCGATGGGCAGCGGCGTGTTCGGCGGCATGATCGTACTGACGGTCGTCGCGACGATCTTCATTCCGTTGTTCTTCACGCTGATGGCGAGCCGAAGCAAACGCGACTCGGCGCGACTGGCCGAGCAGGGCCAATCGGTCCCGCCGGGGTCGCCGCCGTCGCAGCCGTCGGGCGTGCAGCCGCATCCGGCCGCGCCGGCGGATTCGAGCGGCGCGACATGACGATGACAACGTCGCAACGCGCGCGTCCACGCCTGATCGCTTTGATCGCGGCGGGCGCATTCGCTGGCGCATGCACTGTCGTCGGCCCCGACTATCAGCGTCCGGACGTGTCGCTGCCCGAGCAGTTCGGCCCGGAGGCGGCCGAAGCCGGTGTCGGCGCTCCGGTGGCGCCCGAATGGTGGCAGCTGTACCGCGATCCGACGCTGAACGACCTGATCGCGTCGGCGCGAACGCGCAATGCCGACATTCGAATCGCGGTCGCGCAGCTCGAGGAGGCCGAGGCGCTGCTGCGCGAGGCGCAGGCGACGCTGTTCCCGCAGATCGACCTCGGCGCGACCGGCAGCCGCGGCCAGGTCACGCGGGCCGGCGCCGTGCCGGTGCCGCCGAATGCGCCGGTGGTCCGCAGCGACCTGCGGCTGATCGCCAGCACCGCGTTCGAGCTCGACTTCTGGGGGCGGCTGCAGCGGGTGGCCGAGGCAGCGCGCGCGCAGGCGCTGGCGTCGCGGCATGCGCGCGACGTGGTCGCATTGACGTTGTCGGGAACGACGGCGCAGACGTATTT
>DATLGW010000198.1:0-2340 GCA_035540315.1 Burkholderiaceae bacterium
CGCCGAAGAACCGGTAGTCGCCGCCGGTGGCGATCGTCAGCTCCTCGACCACCGCGTCGGCGTGGCCGGCGAGCGCATCGGCCATCACCAGCGCGGCGCGGTACGGCATCGTGCGGTTGCTTCCGCCGATCCCGTGGAACGAGGCCGCGGCCCCCCGCGCCGCGGCCGCCGGGTCGCGGCTCAGGTCGCAGCCGACGCCTACGGCGAATCGCATTCGCGCCGAACGCAGACCCAGCGCCGACACCCGGCCTTCGCCGCGCGCCGAATCGGAGAACTCGCCGGCCGACGACGAGCCGGCAATTACGTGCGTTCCAGCCTCGCGCGACAGCGACGACAGCAGCTGCGGGTAGTCGTGCTGTGCCGATGCGAACACCACGACCGCGTCGGCGGCTGCGCCGCCGAAACCGTCGCGGATTGCGCGCCCGAGCTGGGCGCCGGCCCGTTCGCTGTCGGGGTCGGCGCTCATTGCCGTGATCGTCTCGTTCATGCCGGGAAGCCTCCTGAGGGGACAACCCGTAACTATCGCCGCGACGTCAGCGGCACCCTCGGATGCCATTGCCTCGGTTCAGGTCTTGCAGGACGGGGCACCGGTAGAATCTGAGCGCCGCCGCTACCCTCCGTTGCGCCCGACGTGGCCACTGCACGCTTTCGCTTCTACGAGGAGCTGAACGACTTCCTCGCGCCACGGCACCGGCGCCGCGAGTTCGATCATCCGACCGCTCGCGCCGCGACGGTCAAGCACGCGATCGAGGCGCTGGGGGTGCCGCATACGGAAGTCGAGCTGATCCTGGTGAACGGCGAATCGGTGGATTTCTCGACGCCGGTGCGCGACGGCGATCGGATCAGCGTCTATCCGATGTTCGAGTCGCTCGACATCGCGCCGCTGCTGCGCGTGCGGCCGCAGCCGCTGCGGGTGACCCGCTTCGTCGCCGACGCCCATCTGGGGGCGCTTGCGCGGCTGCTGCGAATGTGCGGATTCGACGCCCGCTACGACAACGGGTTCACCGACGACGAGGTCCGCCGGCTCGCACGCGAGGAACGCCGGATCGTGCTGACGCGCGACCGCGAGCTGCTGAAGGCGCGCAGCGTCACGCACGGCTGCTACGTCCATTCGGTGGAACCTGCGGCTCAGCTGCGCGAAGTGCTGGCGCGATTGCAGCTGGCGGGCTCGCTGCGGCCGTTCAGCCGCTGCCTGCACTGCAACCTCGAGCTCGTGCCGGTGCCGAAGCGGGCGGTGCTCGCGCAGCTGCCCGAGGAAGTCGCTCGAACCCACGACCGCTTTCGGCGCTGCGACGGCTGCGCGCGGGTCTACTGGGAAGGCAGCCACTGGCGCCGGATGCAGCAGATCCTCTGCGACGTGCTGCCGGATCCGGCGCTGCAAACCACTCCACCCGAACAGGACTGCTGATGCCGCTCGAGACGATCGAACTCGAAACCGCTCCGATTCCGAACGCCGCCGTGATCGTGATGCACGGACTCGGCGCCGACGGCAACGACTTCGTGCCGATCGCCGAGGAGCTCGACCTGACCAGCGCCGGCGCGGTCCGCTTCGTGTTCCCGCACGCGCCGATGCGACCGGTGACGATCAACGGCGGCTACGTGATGCGCGCGTGGTACGACATCCTGGGCACCGAGTTCGAGCGGCGCGAGGACGAGGCGGGTCTGCGCGAATCGATGTCGGAGGTCGCGTCGCTGGTCGCGCGCGAACGCGCCCGCGGCATCGACGCGTCCCGGATCGTGCTGGCAGGCTTTTCGCAGGGGTGTGCGATGGCGCTGCTGACTGGGCTGCGCTACCCCGAGCGGCTGGCGGGGATCGTCGGCCTGTCGGGTTACCTGCCGCTGGCGCGATCGCTGCAGAGCGAGCGCAGTTCCGCGAACGAGGGCCTGCCGATCTTTCTCGCGCACGGCGTGCACGACCCGATGATCCCGTACGCACGGGCGGCGGCGACTCGCGATGCGCTGCAGTCGCTGGGTTATCCGGTCGAGTGGCACGAGTACCCGATGCCGCATTCGGTGTGCCCGCAGGAGATCGTCGACTTGAACCGCTGGTTGCTGACGGTGCTGGCGAGATAGCCGAGCGCGGCACCAGTACGCGAAAGGCGTAAACTTCGCGCGCCGGCCCCGTGCGGCGCCGACGCCGCGCGCTCGGCCGGCGCCTCGCCGACTGCCGCCACTGTCCGACCCGATGCTGCGCACTCCCGATCTGTTCGTACCGGACGTCTCGCTGGAACTGACCGACGACGCGATCGTCCACCTGTTCCTGCGCGATGCGCTGGTGCAGCTCGATGATGCGCCGGGCCCGACCTGCTGGCGCTGGTACCGCTCGATCGGGCTGCAGGC
>DATLGW010000199.1:0-1610 GCA_035540315.1 Burkholderiaceae bacterium
CGCCCATGCCGCCCTGCACGATCGGCAGCAGCTCGCGGCCGCCCAGGCGCAGCGCGGCCAGGCCGCTCGCGTGCAGGCGGCGGGCGAGCGCGGGGTCGATCGCCGGCGCGATGCGGTCGGCGCCGGCACGGGTGATGTCGTTCATCTGGCCGCAACGGTACCCCGGCGAGCCGCAGTCGACCTTGACGAAGATCAGGAGGCGCAGCGGCGGCAGGGTCGCGGCTGCGTCCAATTCGCAACGCAGCGCAGCTTGCGGCGAAGGCCCGCGTTGTCGGCGGACTGCGGCGGGAGTACGCTGCCTTCAGGCTGCACGGCGGCACGCCGCCGCTTGCTGCATGCAGCCGATCAACCGGGGGAGGATCAGCGAATGACTGTCGAGAGAGCGGTTCTGCTGGTGGTGGGCGCGGTGGTGTTGTTGTCGGTGCTGCTGGCCGTCTATCACGATCCGCGTTGGCTGTGGCTGACGGGCCTGCTCGGAGTGCACCTGGTGCAGGCGTCGTTCACCGGGTTCTGCCCGGTGGTGATGACGCTGCAGAAGATGGGGCTTCCCAGCCGCCCGGGATTCAGCGCCTGACGCGATGCCGGCGGCCGCCACGGCGGCCGCCGCGCACGATCGACGGCAGGGGGCCGGCTTGACACGGTCAGGCTGATCGGGCAAAAATAGCACGTACGTTCGTTTCTATTTCAGCATCTCCTTCACTCCCCCACGGAGCTTCTCGGATGCGCAAGGGCGAGATGACTCGCGCCGCAATCGTGTCGGCCGCGCTCGAACTGGCGGCGCGCCACGGGCTCGAGGGCCTGACGATCGGCGCGCTCGCCGAGCGGATGCAGATGTCCAAGAGCGGCGTGTTCGCGCATTTCGGCTCGCGCGAGGAGCTGCAGATCGCGGTGCTCAAGGAGTACGAGCGCCGCTTCGTCGACGCGGTGCTGGTGCCGGCGCTTTCGGAGCCGCGCGGGCTGCCGCGGCTGCGCGCGATCTTCGAGCGCTGGATCGAGCGCACCGCCGTGGAGGCCGAGCGCGGCTGCATCTGGGTGTCCGGCGCGAGCGAATACGACGACCGGCCGGGCCCGGTGCGCGAGGAGCTGGTCGCGATGGTGCGATCGTGGCAGCGCGAGCTCACGCGCGCGATCCGGCATGCCGTCGACGCCGGCGAACTGCGCGCCGATCTCGACGTCGACGATCTGGTGTTCGAGCTCTACGGCGTGATCCTGGTGCTGCACCACGACGCGCGACTGCTGCACAGCCCCGATGCGGTCGCCAGGGCGCGGCGCCTGTTCGAGCGACTGATCTCGCTGCACGGCGCGCAGTTGCCGCCGCATCGGGTCGCGGGCCGAGCGCGCGCGGCGCGACGGTCGCCGGCGCGCGGGGGCGACAAGCTGCACTGACGAATCGATCCCCGGGGCCGCGCCGCGCGAAGCCGCGGGCGAAGCGAACCGGAAGCGACCGGGGATCCCGGACAAGACAGGCAACAAGAAAAGGAGTTCTCGATGGCCCGCTACACGCCGCCACTGCGCGACATGCAATTCGTGATGCACGAGGTGCTCGACGCGACGCAGATCCTGCAACAGATGTCGCGCCACGCGGAGATCGGCCGCGAGCTGATCGACCA
>DATLGW010000200.1:0-3015 GCA_035540315.1 Burkholderiaceae bacterium
CGCGCTGCTGCGCCGCATGCTCGGCGGCCTCGGCTTCCTCGAGCCGCGCAGTCGCCTGGGCCAGCTCGTCGTGCGGCTCGTGCCCGATCGCGTCGAGCTCGCCGCGATGGCGCTCGCGCCGCTCCTGCAGCGCGGCGAGCGCTTCCTCGATTGCGCGTCGGCGCGTCGCCAGCACCTGGATCTGCTGCGCGGTTTCGGCCGCGCGCGCGCGCGCGGCGTCGACCTCGGCGCGGGCATCGCGCAGCACGTCCTCGAGCTGCGGCAACCCGTCGGCGGCCTCGGCGGCCGATTCGGTCAGCCGCGCGAGCCGCTCGAGCGCGGCCTCCCGCGTTTCGCCGCTGCGCGCGAGCTCGTCGGCGGCCGCCTCGACCCGCTGTTGCGCGTCGGCTGCCTGCGCGCCCAGCGCGGCGATCCGCTCGCGCAGCTCGGCCTGCTGATCGACGACGAAGCGGATCTCCGATTCCAGCCGCGACACCTCCGAGCTCGCCTCGTAGAACGCGCCCTGCATCCGGTGCACCGCGTCGCCGGCTTCGTAATGCACGGTGCGCAGCTGCTCGAGCCGCGCTTCGGTCGAGCGCTGCTCGGCCACGCGCGACTCCAGTTGCGTCTGCGCCGCCGTGCGCTGCTGCGCAACGCGCTGTTGTTCGGCGGCGGCCTCGTCCCGGCGCACCAGCCACAACGTGTGCTGCCGAAGCTCGCGGTCCGATTCCATCTGCCGGTACTGCTGCGCGACTTCGGCCTGCTGATCGAGGCGCTCGATCTGCGCATCGAGCTCGCGCAGGATGTCCTCGACCCGCGTCAGGTTCTCGCGCGTGTCGGCGAGCCGGTTCTCGGTCTCGCGCCGGCGCTCCTTGTACTTCGACACGCCCGCGGCTTCCTCGAGGAACACGCGCAGCTCCTCGGGACGCGCCTCGATGATCCGCGAGATCGTGCCCTGCCCGATGATCGCGTAGGCGCGCGGACCGAGCCCGGTGCCCAGGAACATGTCGTGCACGTCCTTGCGCCGCACGACCTGGTGGTTGATCTGATACGTCGACTGGCCGTCGCGCGTGAGCACGCGGCGCACCGAGATCTCGTTGAACCCGGCCCACGGCCCGCCGATGCGTCCGAGCGCGTTGTCGAACACCAGCTCGACGCTGGCGCGTGCGGCGGGCTTGCGGTCGGCCGAGCCGTTGAAGATCACGTCCTGCATCGATTCGCCGCGCAGCTCCGATGCCTTGGACTCTCCGAGAACCCAGCGCACCGCGTCGATCACGTTCGACTTGCCGCAGCCATTGGGTCCGACCACGCCGACCAGGCTGCCCGGCACGTCCAGCGACGTGGGATCGACGAACGACTTGAATCCGGAAAGCTTGATTTGTTTCAGACGCACGGGATTGCCCTGGAGTGGCCGGCGAAGGGGCGGAACTCGGCGCGCGGCGGTCCGGGCCGGCGGATGCGCGCGTATAATATCACCCGAGTTTCCGCATGATTCCGAGGCCTGACGGGGCCTGCTGGCGAGGCCCGCGCGGGCCTTTCTCATTCATGCGCCGCATGGCGCGTTCGCGATGCCGCTGAAGCCCTCGAAGCAACTGCAGACGTTCGACAACCCGGCCCCGCGGCGCGACTATACGGTCCGCATCGAAATTCCCGAGTTCACCTGCCTGTGCCCGCTGACGGGTCAGCCCGATTTCGCGGTGCTGCTGCTCGAGTACGTGCCGGATCGCAGGAACGTCGAGCTGAAGAGCCTGAAGTCGTACGTCTGGTCGTACCGCAACGAGGGCGTGTTCCACGAGGCGGTCACGAACCGGATTCTCGACGACCTGGTCGCTGCGGCGGCGCCGCGTTTCATGCGCCTGACCGCGAGATGGTATGTTCGCGGCGGGATCTACACGACCGTGGTCGCCGAGCACCGCAAGCGCGGCTGGCGCGCACCGGCCCCGGTCGATCTGGGCGAGCGCCCGCCGGCGCCGGCACCGACCCGCGACTGAACGGGAACTAGCGTCGATATCGGTCAATAATAGTCGCTATAACAAACGCTTAGAAGTTGTATTTGAACCCATTTCTAGACGATCTGCAACCGTACCCGTTCGAGCGGCTGCGCGCGCTGCTGGCCTCGGCGACGCCGCCGTCCGATCGGGCGCCGATCAACCTGTCGATCGGCGAGCCGCGGCATCCGACGCCTGCGCTGATCACCGATGCGCTGGTCGCCGGTCTGTACGGGCTGTCGCACTATCCGGCGACCGCGGGCAGCGATGCGCTGCGCCAGTCGATGTCGCGCTGGCTGGCGCGACGGTTCCGGGTTGCGCCGCCCGATCCGGCGACCCAGGTGCTGCCGATCAACGGCTCGCGCGAGGCGCTGTTCGCGTTCGCGCAGACCGTCGTCGACCCGCGCGGCGACGCGCTCGTGGTCTGCCCGAACCCGTTCTACCAGATCTACGAAGGCGCGGCGATCCTCGCGGGCGCCCGGCCTTTTTTCGTCGATCAGCAGCCCGAGCGCGACTTTCGCTGCGATTGGCGCGCGGTGCCGGAAGCGGTCTGGCGCCGCACGCAACTGCTGTTCGTCTGCACGCCGGCGAACCCGACCGGCGCGGTGATGGACCTGGCCGAATGGCAGACGCTGTTCGAGCTGTCGCAGCGGCACGGTTTCGTGATCGCGTCCGACGAGTGCTACTCGGAGATCTACGACGACGAGGACGCGCCGCCGCTGGGCGGGCTGCAGGCGGCCGCGCAGTCGGGCAATGCGAGCTGGCGCAACCTGGTCGTGTTCTCGAGCCTGTCGAAGCGCTCGAACGTCCCGGGAATGCGCTCGGGCCTCGTTGCCGGCGATGCCGGGCTGCTGAAGCGATTCCTGCTGTACCGGACCTACCACGGCAGCGCGATGAGCCCGTCCGTCCAGGCTGCCTCCGTGGCTGCGTGGAACGACGAACGCCATGTCGAGGAAAACCGCGAGAAGTACATCGCCAAGTTCGCGCAGATCACGCCGATGCTGCAGGAAGTGCTCGACGTGCAACTTCCGGACGCCGCCTTCTACCT
>DATLGW010000201.1:0-14745 GCA_035540315.1 Burkholderiaceae bacterium
GAACACAGTGCCGGCCGCAGCCGGCACTGTGTTCTTGCCGGTGCCGGTCCAACCGGTAATCTGCCCCTCCTTCATCTGAAGCTTTACGTTCCCTTCCTGACCGCGATAAACCATCAGGCCATCGTGACGCCGGATGACGCCGTGGTTCGCGAGCCATTCTCCGGTCCCCTGCTTGTATCGATAAATCGCATTCCCCGTCATCACCGCGCCCTCTAGAGGTCCGCCTTCGACTCGACAGGTGTAGGTCACCGCTTGCATCATTGCATCCTGGCCCACCGGCTCCATTGCAGGCGGTCCGGCCAGATGGCAAGTCGCTCGGTCGGTCATTTCTTGCGCGTTTCCAGCATAGGGCAGAGCCATGCCGACAGCGAAAAGTGCCGTGACTTTAAGCGTCTGATCCATTCCGGTCTCCCATGAGTGAGCCGTCGTTTTGGCGGCGCAACCAGCATGCGCGGGGGACGCTTGTTGTCAATCGCTCGTTTGGGGGAACAAGTGATACGGCCGATCAAGGACTGTTGGCGTCCATAAGCACCAGCAGCGACGCCAACACGGTCGCCCGACAGATCCCGCTTACGTTGTGCCATCCGCCATCCGACGATGTGAAGCAATCTTGCGAGGTGCCGCGGCTTCAAGTGCGCCGCGGCACCGTTGCCGGCGCCCTTGTAAGCGGTAGGTCATCCGTTCGAGTCGGATAGTCGGCACCGCTCAGACATTTTCTTGCCGCCAAATAAGAAAAAGCGGGTAGGTTGTCGACTACCCCGCCAAACACTTCCCGAGGGAAGTGTGGAGACAAGATCCAGGCGGCTACACAGGTGTCGCCCCTCGGCACGTCCCGCAATGCGCGCGCAACCAGCGCAAGGATCGGGTGGATCTCATCAGGTTACCCGCCGTAGCCCGTTCTCCGACTCGGTCGTTCGAGCGTCAGTCGGTGATCCTGACGGTATCGTAGCGTGATGCGCCATGGCTGTCGCGCCAGTTGACTGCGACGTCGTCGCCTGCCCGAGCCGCCGTGAGCTGGAACGACAGCAACGGGTTCGTCGACACCGAGCGGCCCAGCCGCGCATGGATCACGCGGTGCGACTTCACGCGGATCTCGAGGCTCTCGATGAACCGATCCGGGATCTTGTTACCCCCGCGATCCACCCGCAAGCCGTTCTCCATCGGGTGATACAGGAGCAAGCGCAGTTCGCCTCCCCGTGCAGCGGATCGGGCCAGCAGTCGAATGGGCGGTGGCGGATCGGGATACGCCGGCGCCGATGCGTCCGACGCCGCACATCCTCCCGCCGCAACCTGAATTGGCCGCGTCGCGAGGTGCCGGCCGCCCTGGGCCTCGGCGATGATGCGCAGCAGCGAATTCCCTGCGACCCGAACGCGCAGCGCGACTTGCGGCCTGGCGTCACCAGTGAACTCGAAGCGGGCAACGTAAGGGAATGGGTTTGCGTCGATGAGCAGATGCAGTGCGCTGGTCTGGGCGAGGTGGCTGGCGAAGCGAATCGGTACCGCCGAGGCGTCGTCGGCGAAATCGGGCGCTTCGATCGTAATCGAACCGGTGGGAACCGTCTCCCGAAGTTCAGCGCCTTCGATCGCATCGTCCAGGCGCATTGCATCGAACGGATTACGAACCGGACGTGCTGCACGGGCCAAGGGTGGGACGGCGAGCCCCTTGCCGAGGATCAGCCCGCCGAGGACCGCAGCGACCGCACGACGCCCCGAGTCTCGCAGGTGCCGCGAGGTATTCAAACGGTGGAGAGGTTCCATTGCAGTGCACTCCTGCGCCAGCAAAGACGCAACCGTCCGCCAAAAAGTTCCGTCCCCTGAGGCGGCGGCTGCCGCGCTGCAGGATGCGCGCCGCCCAAACTAGATCATCCCGCGTCTGCCGTCCCCGCCGATGCTGCTGGCGGTAGCGATGCCCGAACTGGGACAACTGGAGCGCCCGCTGCGCCGGATCGGATCGGCATTCCTGCCATCGACCAGGCGCGCGCGAGGCGCTCGCGCTGCGCCGGATCGCGCAACGGCACGACCGTGCGGGCGAACTCGACGCAGAACCGGCGATTCGACCGACGGGCGTCGACCGCGAGCTGTCGCGCCTCGTCGGTCCGCTGCAGCTCCACCAGCGTCGCGCAAAGAAGGCCATGCGACCAGGCGTAACCAGGATTGCGCGCGACCGCGCTGGTCAGCACGTTTCGCGCCGCATCGAGCTCGCGCAGCAGGTACAGTGCCAGACCTTCGATCGTCAGGAACATTCCCTGCTCGTTCGGGTTCAGCGCCAGCGCCTGGTGGATATGAACCAGCGCCTCGTCGTATACGCCCGAAAACGCGAGCGCATCGGCTAGGTTGAAGTGCGAGTAGGCGTAGTCGGGCGCCATCTGCAATGCGCGCCGCAGTGCCTCGAGCGATTGGTCGTGCCGCATCGTCCACAGCAGGATCTTCCCGTGCAGCATGTGCGGCGACGGATGGCTGCGGTTGTACCGCAGCGCCCGGCGTGCGTATTCGGTCGCGTCGTCGGCGCTGCGCTGCAGGTCCGCCGACCAGCCCCAGAGCCAGTCGAACCAGTGGGTCCAGCCGACCATCGCCAGTGCGTGCGCATAGTTCGGATCCTCGCGGAGCGCCAGCAGGAACTCCTCGCGGGCTTGACGATTCGACTCGGCGGTCGAAAGAGCGAACAGCTGCCAGCCTCGCAGCAGATGGTCGTACGACAGCGGACTGCACGGGGGGCGGGCCAAGTCGAGCGGCACCGACAACGGACGCGGGAGATTCGAAGCCTCGGCAGGCGGGTCACGCGCCGGGTCGCGCTTCACCGTCAGCCCGGAGCCGGTGACCGGCGCTGACAGCAGAACGGTCGCGAGCGCGGCGGTTTCCGAGCTTGGCGCAACCCCGAGCTCCGTACGAAGCGCCTGCCGGCATTCGTCGTAAACGCGCAGCGCCTCGCCCCGCCGGCCGGCGCCCAGGTACAGACGCATCAGCGCGCGATAGCAGCCCTCGTGCACCGGATCCCGGATCAGCAGCCGGCGCGCCAGCGCGCAGGCCAAGTCGGCGGCGTGCGGCGATGCGGGAAACTCGGACAGGCGCTCGACCAGCCGGTGCGCGATGTCGCGCAATCGCTCCCGTTCGGCCCGAGCCCAGCGTTCGAATTCCTCGCCCGCGTCGACGCCGTCCAGCAGATCGCCGGCGTACAACGCAGCCGCATCGAGCAGCAAGTCGACCCGCTGTGCGGCGGCCAGCCGTTCGAACGAGTTCGCATCGACGAAGCCGCTCGGATGTCGCAGAAACAAGCGCTCGCCTTCGGCGACCAGCGACTCGGCCAGCTTGCGGGGCAGCCTGCGCCTGAGCAGATGCAGGCACTGCCGCAGCGCATTGCGCCCCTCGGCTTCGCTGCCGTGCGGCCAGATCAGCGAAACCAGCTGAGCCCTCGACGCGCCGCGCTCGCCGACGGTTCCGAGGTACGCGATCAGCGCCTGGGGCTTGCGGCCGAGCGAAACGGCACCGGCGTTGGTCGACGACAGCCTGAAGCCGCCGAGCAGCTCGAGACGCCATCCCACGGTCAGCACCCCCTCCGAGCCCACCCGCGTGGCAGCCGGTGCAATAACGAAAGTCTAACGCCGCACTAACGCCGGCGTCGATGCCGGTTCGTTCAGACTCGTGGCACGCACGAGCCGATCGTGCCGAAGCATCTTCAGCTGACATTGCCGGGAGCCCATCATGAGCGCCTCACGCGTGCTGATTCTCGCAACCGCGGTATTGCCGCTTGCCACCCTTGCATCGCCCCCGCCGCTGCCCAAGGAGGGCAAGTACGACATGACGCTGTGCTGGGGTGGCACTTCGCATGCGGTATCCGCCACGCCGAACGACCATTTCGGCACCTATGCGCTGACCGGGCCCGTGCGATCGAATGCCGAGACTCGGCTTTTCGACCAGGCAAGCTTCGACTGCGTCGGCACCTGGGCCGTTCGCGCGTCCGCGCACCAGCATGCCGGCTATTGCCTGGTCGTCGACCGCGACGGCGACAAGGCGTTCTTCAGGGACGTGCGCGATGGCGACGGCTACACTGCCGCGTTCCTGGGCGGCACCGGCAAGTACCGAGGAATCGCAGGCGGCGGAACGACGGAACGCATTGGGGCGTACCCTCCGGCGCGAGCCGGCAGCATCCAAGGCTGTGCGCGAAGCAGCGGAAACTACAAGCTCCCGTAAGACTTGGCCACCGGCGGCGGCAGCATGATGTCGCAACTCAAGGAACTGCCGAGTGCCGCCCCGGATGTCCCCGCCGCTTCGTTATCCGCAATACCGGCCGTCGCTGCGCGGCCGACCTCGCGACTCGCCCGCGCATGACCGCGCCTTGACAACCCACCGGCCGCGCGTGCGCCTAACTCAATACGCCGTGGTCGACGCGCAGGCCGCGCCGCTCATGCGGCGGCCTTCGGTGCGTCCGACGCGACGCGGGCCTGGCTGCGCGCAATCTGATCGAGCAGCCGCGTGATGATCAGCTGGAGCACCGCGAAGCCGAACTTCGGATCCTGGAAGTACATCTCCATGGCCTTCGCGCCGCTCATCTCGTAGACGACGGCATCCGATTCGGCAGTGATCGTCAACGTCCTCTTGTGATCCGGCGCGAAGATGCCGATCGCGCCGGCAATCGCTCCCGCATCGAGGATCCGTCCGGTTTCCTCGAGCTTGAGCTTGCCTTGGGCGATGTAGAAGAAGCTCTCGGCAATGTCTCCCTTCCGAACGAGGACCTCGCCCGCCTTGAACGAACGCTGCTGCATGAACGGAAGCAGACTGCTGATCGGTATTTCTCCCTTGTTCGCCTCCCTGACCTGCGCAACCAGTTGCCTGATCTGGATCAGGCGCACCGTGTTGATCGGGAACAGGATCAGGTGAAGGAAGAACACCTGGTAGATGCCGGCGAGCAGGCCATAGCAGATGAAAAGCACGTTGGCGCAGATCGCGAAATAGCGCAGCGGCATCATCGTGCGCACGAAGTAAGTCGCCACGACGAAAGCGGAAGCAACGTAACCGAGCACCTCGATTGCAAAGGACCACATGGCATCCCCTCCGGCGTCGTTCGAACGGCATCGCTCGCGCACGATTATGCAGCGGTCGCAGCCGTCGCAGCGGCCCGGCGCGCGACTGAACGGCCCGGCGGCACAGCTGCGGCCGTGCCCGTTGACAACGGCAGTTCGACACGGCAGCATCCGCGACCAAGCGCAGCCGCGGCCGGCCCCGCCGTTTCCTACAATCGCGGCCATCGTCGCACTTGAGCCATCCGGCTCCTTTTCTCCGGCGAACTTGTCGGCTCGAGCGCCGGACGCGCTCGATCAGTCCATGACACCGAGTCCTGACGTACATCTTTGCCGATGGAGGCTCTGATGACTGCTTGCCTGCGCCCGCGCCGCGGGATTCTCGCCGCCGTGTTTGCCTGCGCTGCCGTGGTCCACGGGCCGCAGGCGTTGGCATCGCCGACGCTCGGATATCCGGAGAAGCCGGTGCGGATGATCGTTCCTTATCCGCCGGGCGGGGCCACGGATGTGATCGGCCGGGTGCTGGCCCGGCACCTGTCGGAGCGGCTGGGCCAGCAGATCGTCGTGGAGAACCGCGCCGGCGCCGGCGGCAGCGTCGGCGCGGGGCAGGTCGCGAAGTCGCCGGCGGACGGCTACACGCTGCTGATGGGTGCGATGACCAGTCACTCGATCAATGCGGCGCTGCAGCCGCGCAGCGTGCCGTACGACATCCAGAGGAGCTTCGTTCCGATCGCGATCGTGGGCAGCGTGCCGCTGGTTTTCGTCGTCCATCCCGCGGTGCCGGCGCACAGCCTGGCCGAGCTGATCGCGCTCGCGAGATCCAAGCCGAACTCGCTGACGTTTGCCTCCGGCGGGATCGGTTCGCCCCAGCACCTGGCTGCCGAAATGTTCAAGCGGATGGTCGGGGTGGAAGTGCTGCATGTTCCCTACAAGGGCAGTGGTCCGGCGATGACCGACCTGGTGGGAGGGCAGGTTCACGCGATGATCGAAACCGCGCCTGCTGCGCATGCCCACGTACGCGCCGGGAAATTGCGTGCTCTGGCAACGACCACTGCCGAGCCGGTGCCGTCGCTGCCGGGCGTGCCGACCAGCGCCGAGGCCGGTCTGGCGGGTTTCGAGGTGCGGTCGATCTTCGGGCTGGCGGCGCCCGCGGGCACTGCGGCCGACATCGTCTCGAAGCTCAAGGCGACGCTGAGGGACATCCTGTCGCAGCAAGAAGTGAAGGATGCGCTGCTCGCGCAGGGAGTGCTTGCCGCTTACACGACGCCCGAGCAGGCTGCTCAGGCGATCGCGGCCGAGTACGAGAAGTGGGCCAAGGTGATCAGGGACGGAAACATCACCGTCGACTGAGCTGCTGCGGCGCGGCGGCTCCGTGGGGGCCGCGCCGCATGCCGTCATCGCCGCTGCCTGCCCGCCGAGCTACGGCGCCGTCGCGACGCTGACGCCGCGCAATCCCGCGCGTTCGATCGCTTTCATCACCGTTCCGGAAGACTTCGCTTCGATGATGAACTTGCGGGCGAAATCGAGCCCCGCATCCCGTCCCTTCGGCATTGCCATCGCGTGAGGGTCGATTCCGGGCCGGTCGTCGAGGACGCGAGAGCCCGGCAGACGCTTCGACAGATCGAACAGGTTCGGCTTGATGCTGAACGCCGCATCGGCCTTGCCTTCGCGAACCAGCTCGAGCGCCGCAGCATTCGTCGGCGCTCTCACGAGCTGCGCGTTCTTCAGGGAGCGCGCCAGAAACGCGTCCGGAAGCGATTTCTCCTGGGTCGCGACCCTGATGCCCGGACGATCGACTTCGTCGGAGCGCATGATCGAGCTGCCGGCGGGAACCAGGTAGCCGAACTCGACCTCCAGGTGCACGGGCGCGTAGTCCATCACCTTGGCCCGCTCGTCGCTGTAGCCGAAGAACGCGACGTCGACCGCGCCGGCCTTCACGGCGTCGACCAGCGGGCCGATCGCCTGGAACAGCACCGGCTCGAACGGCACCTGCAGTCTCAGCGCGAGCTCCTGGCCCAGGTCATGGCCGACGCCCCGCAGCTCGCCGGAGGACGCGTCGCGCAGCGCCTGCGTCGGGCTGCCAAGCAGCAGTCCGACGCGCAGCTTGCCGCTCGGCGCCAGCGCCCTTTGCACGTCCTGCGATTGCGCGAAGCCGTCGAAGGACCAGAACGCGATCGAAAGAACGAACAGCGAGTTCAGGATCCAATGCATGGTCGATTCTCCAGGAGCAGCCATCGTCATTTGCCGCGCGCGCACGCCGCGGGCGCGCCGCATCGGCACCCGATTGTCGGAACCCATTGCTCAAGAGCCGGCGAAGCAGCCGATGAAAGGCGGGCCTTGAGAGCCCGAATGTGCAGCATGTCCCGCCGTCGCGGCGGTCACAGCGAATCAGGACCTGCCTTAGGAGCCCTGATCATCATATCCCCCAAGGCAGGCCGCTCACAATCGCTGTGGATCCGGCCGGCCGTCGTGCGGCTCCGCAGCCTGCTCCTCGCGAGCCTCTTGCATCGCTCGCGGATGCAGCGGCTGCTTCGCAGGCGCTGGATCCGGTGCATCGAGCCGGCACCTGACGTCGCCCCACTGCGGCGTACCCGGCTTCCTGGTGAGTGCACAGTAGACGAAGCGCGCGTGCGGGCTGCCGCGCAGCGCAGCAAGCTGCAACCACACGGTTGCGCCGGCCGGATCGCGCTGGACTCCCGGAAACGTCGGCGCGCCCAGCAGCAGCATCGTCCCCAGCATCTCCTGAGCCTGCAGATCGCCTTCCTGGGCTGCCCGCATCAGGTGCTTCCTGGCTGCGGCGTATCGGCCGGATTCGTACTCCCGTATCGCCTCGTGCATGGCACCGCCGCCGTCGGTCGCAGCGGCAGGCGAAGGCGCGGGAGCGGCGAAGTCCGCGACCGACGCGACCACGAACGTCACTGCGCCGACCACCGCGAAAAGCGCAGCGCCGTGACGAGGCCGCGGGAAAAGCCGCGTTGCGCGTGGCAGGGTGTCCATTGTCCTACCTGCCGGCGAAGCGAGCTTCCGAAGACGTATGCGACGCGACTGGCTGCATGGCCTTTCCCCCGGCGACCCTCCGCCAGCAGTTTCAGCGGACGGTCGACGCAAAACAGGAATGTCGGGATACGCTCGCTCAAGGGCGGCCAGCAGGGCCACGCAAGACGGACTTGAGTTCTCCGAAGGAAGCGCGAAGCTACGTGCATATGCAGCTTGGCTTGATGCATCCAACGTATTCCCGGCGAGCCCGGATGTCAAGTTCAGGGGATCGGCGTGCTTCAGCCGGTGTTGCGGCCGTCGGTCGCTGTAAATTATGTTATCGGCCGTTCCCGCAACCAGACGGTAGTGGGGCCCCGACGGCGCCTGCCTCTACAACGATGCCTACCGCGCGTCGATCGGTCCGGAGCGGCATCCGGGCTCGCTCGGACGTCCGGCACGCGAGGCGTGGGACGAGATCTGGGACATCATCGGCCCGCAGATCGAGCAGGTGCGGCAGGGCCGCGGCGCGACCTGGAACGTCAACCACCTCGTGCCGATCACGCGCCACGGGCGGCGCGAGGACGTCTACTGGACCTACAGCTACAGCCCGATCGATGACGAGAACGCGGCCGATGGGATCGGTGGCGTACTGGTCGTATGCACCGAGACGACGCAGCAGGTGCTGTCCGCGCAACGTCTGGCCGATGAACGGGATCGGCTCGGTCAGCTGTTCGAGCAGGCGCCGTCGTTCATGGCGCTGCTCAGTGGGGCCCGAATCACCGGTTCGAGATCGTCAACCCGGCGTATCGCAAGCTGATCAACGGGCGCGACGTGATCGGAGCGACGGTGGCGGAAGCGCTGCCTGAGGCCGAGCCCCAAGGCTACCTGGCATTGCTCGACAAGGTGTTCGCCACCGGCAAGCCGTACACTGCGCACGGCGCCGGAATCGTCGTTCAAGCGGCCGAAGGCGGCCCCGCAGTCGAGCGCATCATGGACTTCGTCTACCAGCCGATTCGGGGCGGCGACGGCAAGGTCACCGGCATCTTCGTGGTCGGCTCCGACGTGACCGACCGCGCGCGCGCAGATGCCGCACTGCGCGAGCGCGAATCCCAGTACCGCGAGTTGTCCGAGCAGCTCGCAGAGGCGAATCGGCTGAAGGACGAGTTTCTGGCGATGCTCTCGCACGAGCTGCGCAACCCGCTTGCGCCGATCGTCAACGCGATCCGAATCCTGCAGCGGATCGAGCTGCCCGCGAACGGCGAGCGCGCCGTCGCAATGATCGAGCGGCAGGCGCGGCAGGCCAAGGGTCACCGCATCGAGGTCGTGGTCCCGCAAGGGCCGCTGACGTTCATCGCCGATCCGGTGCGGCTGCAGCAGGTGCTGGAGAACCTGCTGTCGAATGCCTGCAAGTACACGCCTTCCTGCGGCGCAATCCGAATCGAAGGAATCGCTGACGACGCCGCGATCGAGATTCGCGTCAGCGACAACGGAATCGGCATTCCGCCGGACAAGCTCGAACTCGTGTTCGACCTGTTCGTCCAGGCCCGAACCTGGCGTCGGCGAGCATCAGGGCGGACTGGGGATCGGGCTGTCGATGGTCAGGCGACTGGTCGAGCTGCATGGCGGCACGGTCAAAGCGGAAAGCGCCGGTCGCGGCAACGGGGCGACCTTCATCGTGCGCCTGCCGCGCATGACGCGACGCGCGATCTCCGCCTGACTGCCGGTGCGACAGCCGCGACTTTGCCCGACCGGCGCACGATGCACTGCAGCGACGGCGGGGCAGATTCGGGGCGAACTGCGAGTTTGTTCACCGATCGGCCGGCGCTCGCGCGACAGAATCGGGTCCTCGGCAGCATCGGGAGGACGTGCGGTGGTCGAGTTCGATGGGCGATGCTATTCGCCGCAGCGATGGGCGGAGATGGTCCGCGACGCGCGCGAGATGGTCGAGGAAGGCTGGCCGAGCGAGCGACGCTGGCGGATCCTGCGGCACGACGAGCGTCTGCGCCAGGCGGGCGATCCGCGGCGCGTGGATCCGCGCAACAACGGCGTCGGCGGCGGCTCCCGTATCGCCTGACCAGACTCCTCGCGGCGCAGCGCGCCGCCCTGCGGGGCAGCCGGCAGGCGGCGTCTGCCGGAGCCGCGTCCGAACGCTCGCGGCTTCGCCGCTACCCCTCGTACTTGAACGACAGCATGATCCGCGCTCGGTAGGCGACGACCCTGCCGTCGTCGAGCTTCACGTCGAGCTTGACGATCTCGGCCACGCGCAGGTCGCGCAGCGTCGCCGACGCCGTCTCGATTGCGCGCTTCGCCGCGTCCTCCCACGACGTTTCGCTGGTGCCGATGATCTCGACGATCTTGTAGACGCCCGAATCATCGTTCGCTTGTGCCATGTCGGTCTCCTCCGCGGGTGGCGAGCCGACCGTGCGAAACCGGTCGACTCGATTTCGATCTTAGGCGACGGCGCTTCGGGCAGGCGCCGAACGGACGACGGCAGCAGGGCGATCGATCGGTGCGGCGGCTCCCGCTGACTGCTACACGTCCCTTCCATCGGGCCGGCGCTTGACGCGCACGTCGCTCGCTGGTGGAATAGCGGGTTCCGAAGGGGAGTAGCGCATTCGGGTCTGCAAAGGACCCGGCTGCCGCGGCTGTCGTCAATACGGATTCAGGCGCGAACGGGCGTTCGCATCGGGATCCCGGCGCCGCGGGTCGGCGTGCCGTACGGGCACTGCCGGCGGGCAAGACCGGAAGAAGCGACGCTAACCCCTGCCGGCGCACGCCCCGCCGGTTCCGGAGCTCTTCTGATGATGTCCGTTGGCACGCCCCTGGTGTGGGCGCTGTTTGGCGCGTTCGTGCTGATCGCGCTGCTCGTCGACTTCCATGCGATGCGCCGACAAGGCGCGCACGCGGTATCGATTCGCGAGGCGACCGTCTGGTCGCTGGTCTGGGTCGCGGTGTCGTTCGTTTTCGTCGGCTGGCTGTGGTGGTATCTCGGCGGCGCATCCGACGCGCCCGCCGCGCGCGAGCTCGCGAATGCGAAGGCGCTCGAATTCGTCACCGGCTATTTGGTGGAGAAAGCGCTCGCGGTCGACAACATCTTCGTGTTCCTGATGCTGTTCACGTATTTCGCGGTGCCATCGGAGTACCAGAAGCGGGTGCTGATGATCGGCATCCTGGGCGCGCTGGTGCTGCGCGCGTTGATGATCCTGATCGGCGCCTGGCTGATCTCGCAGTTCCATTGGGTCCTGTATCTGTTCGGCGTGTTCCTGGTGTTCACCGGCGCGAAGATGTGGTGGGCTGCCGGCAAGGAGCCGGATCTCGAGTCGAACCCGGTGCTGCGTTGGATCAATCGCCGGTTCCGGATCGCCCCCGGCTACGACGGCGAGCGCTTCTTCACGCGCGTCAACGGCGTACGGATGGCGACGCCGCTGCTCGTCGTGATCGCGCTGATCGGCGTCGTCGACGTCGTGTTCGCGGTCGATTCGATTCCCGCGATCTTCGCGATCACCCGCGACCCGTTCATCGTGCTGACGTCCAACGTGTTCGCGATCCTGGGCCTGCGGGCGATGTACTTCCTGCTCGCCGGGATGCACGAGCGCTTCCACCTGCTCAGCTACGGCCTGGCGATCGTGCTGGTGTTCATCGGCGCGAAGATGCTGCTGATCGACCTGTACAAGATCCCGGTCGCCGCGTCGCTCGCGTTCACGGTCGTCGTGCTGTCGGCGACGATGCTGCTGTCGCTGTGGATTCCGCAGCGGGTGCCGGCGGGCGGCGCGTATCCGTTCGGCGCGAAGCGCAGCGAGCAACGCGACGCGGGCGTGGCGCCGAGTTCGCAGCGGCAGCGCGCCTGAGGCCGCGCCCGCTGACGCCGGGCGCGCCGCGCCGCTGAGGGCGCCGGGGTCGGTGCCGCCGGCGGCCGCCGCAGGGACAGCTCAGTCTGTGGCCTTGCGACCGACCGTCAGCAGCAGTTCGTTCGGACCGGCCCAGCCGTCGCGGTCCGAAAAGCGCGCCAGCCTCGCTTCGATGTCTGCCCACGCCGCTGCCGCGGCGGCCGGGTGCAGCCGCGCCAGGATCGCCTGCACGGGCGTGGCGGCGCTGCGCACGAATTCGACGTAATCGTGCGCGGTCGGCAGCCGGAACGGCGCGTCGATCGCAGTGGTGGCGACCTGAACAAAGCCCGCGTCGCGGAACATCGCTTCGATCGCTCCGGGGCGGCCCAGGCACATCAGGCTGCCCGGCGCGTATGGATCGCGCGGCGGCAGCCCCGCATGCTCGAGTGCAGTCGACATCAGGATCCCGAGGCACGGGTTGCGCTCCGGTCGCGAGAATACCAACGTGCAAACGCGGCCGCCGGCGCGCAGCGCGCGGTGCATCTGCTGCAGCCCCCGCAACGGATCCGGGAAGAACATCAGGCCCAGGCGGCATAGCGCCGCGTCGAACGCGCCGGGCTCGACTCGCAGATCCTCGCCGTCGGCGACGTGCGTTCGGACCTGCGTCAGGCCCGCACGCTGCGCGTTCGTGCGAGCGCGCTCCAGGATCGCCGGCGACAGGTCGGTCGCGAGCACGAGCCCGCCGGGCCCGACTCGCTGCGCGATCGCAAGCGTCTGCTCGCCCGCGCCGGCTGCGACGTCCAGCACGCGCGCACCCGGTCGCAGCTGAACAATCTCCAGCATCGCGTCGGTCGCGGGCTTCAGCCAGTTGCCGATCACGGCACCGTGCGCATCCCAGCCGGCGGCGGCCTGGTCCCATTGTTCACGCTGCAGCGTCTTGAAGGTCAGCGGATCGGATGAAGGGTTCAGAGTCATTGCAAGCGCTCCGTCGTCGCAGCGCCGGCGCGGCGCCGCACGTCGTCAGGCTACGGGCGCCCCCAGCGCAGCGGAAGCCGCAGTTTTGCGCTGCGGGGCCGCAGGAATGCACAATGAGATCCGACATGTTCGACTGGAACGACTTGCGCTACTTCGTCGCCGTTGCGCGCCACGGCAGCATGCTTGCCGCAGCGCGCGCGCTGGGCGTGAACCAGTCGACGGTGCAGCGCCGGCTGTCGGAGCTCGAGCGATGTCTGGGCCAGCCGCTGGTGCAGCGACTGCCTGCCGGATACCGGTTGACCGAGTTCGGCGACGCGCTGCTGGCGCATGCTCAGCGCGTCGAGCAGGCAGTGGGCGAGCTGCAGGCGAGAGTCGACAGCCTGCGCCGCGACCTGTCCGGCGTCGTTCGGGTCTCGTGCCCGGAGCCGATCGTTTACCGGATCACGCAGTCGCCACTTCTCGAGCGCTTCAGCGCGCGCCATCCGCGGCTGCGGATCGAGTTCGTGATGAGCGACCGCTATGTGGACCTCGCCGCCGGCGAGGCCGATGTCGCGCTGCGGTCCGGCGATACCGACGATGGCGACCTGCTGGGCCGCAAGATCGCTGATTCGCTGTGGGCAGTCTACGCGAGCCGGCGCTACGTCGAGCAGCGCGGTGCGCCCGACTCGATCGCAGCGCTGGCGGCACACGACCTGATCGGCCTGGACGAGTCGATGGCGAAGCACCGGGCGGCGGCGTGGCTCGCTCAGGTCGCGCCGCAGGGACGAATCGTCGCTCGCAACAACAGCGTGCTCGGATTGGTCTACGCAGCGAAGTCCGGCGTCGGAATCGCGCCGCTGCCCACGGCGCTCGGCGACGCCGAGCCCGACCTGGTTCGCGTGCTCGGGCCGATTCCGGAGCTGACGCGGATTTGGCGAATCCTCGTGCATCCAAATCTTCGACACACGCCGCGGGTTGCCGCATTCTTCGACTTCATCGTCGGCGAACGCGAGGCGCTGCGCGGGATCCTGACCGGCTGATCTTCAGCGGCGCCGGGCGCGACTAAGTCGCGAGCCGGGTGTACGCTTTGCGGCGAGCAGAACGGGACGACGGGAATGTTCGCCGAATATCCAGCGCACGACGGCATCGGCCTGGCCGAGCTGATTCGGCGCGACGAGGTGTCCGCCGGGGAGGTGCTGCAGGCGGCGCTGGCGCGGCTCGAGCAGCTCAATCCCCGGCTCAACGCAGTGACGTTGCCGATGGCCGATTACGCGCATGCCCAGCTGCGCGACGGGTTGCCCGACGGCCCGTTTCGCGGCGTGCCGGTGCTGCTGAAGGATCTGCTGTCGGCATGTGCCGGCGTGCCCACGCGCAGCGGCAACCGGCTGCTGAAGAACCGGGCGCCGCCGGCGCAGGCGGACAGCGCGCTGATCGCGCGGCTGCGGGCGAGCGGCGTCGTGTTCATCGGCAAGACCAACACCGCGGAGCTGGGCCTGACGCCGTACACCGAGCCGGCTGCGTTCGGTCCGACCCATAATCCGGCGCGGCACGGCTTCAGCGCCGGCGGATCCAGCGGCGGCTCGGCCGCTGCAGTCGCGGCCGGAATCGTGCCGATCGCCACCGGCGGCGACGGCGGGGGCTCGCTGCGGATCCCGGCGTCGTGCTGCGGCGTGTTCGCGATGAAGCCGACGCGCGGCCGCACGCCGACGGCGCCGGCCGGCGAGCACTGGGGCGGGCTGGCGATCGAGCACGTGCTGACGCGCTCGGTACGCGACAGCGCCGCGATGCTCGATGTGCTCGCGGGCCCCGAGCCGGGTGCGCCGTATGCGGCGCCGCCGGCGCCCGCGTCGTGGCGCGCGGTCATCGAGCAGCCGCCGCCGCGGCTGAGGATCGCGTTCAGCGCCAAGCCGTTGCTGGGCCGGACGATGCACGCCGACTGTGTGGCCGGATTGAATGCGACCGTATCGCTGCTG
>DATLGW010000202.1:0-2121 GCA_035540315.1 Burkholderiaceae bacterium
CGCCCGAGGCGACCAGCTCCTTGAGCCGCCGCTTGCTGGTGATCGTGTAGGTGAGGTTCAGCCGCGCGAATTCGATCTGCTTGGGCAGCGGCCGCGCCAGCAGACCGCCGTCGGCGAGCCGCTCGAGCAGCCAGTCGTACAGCGGCCGGTGATCCTCGAACTCGAGCGTGCACAGCGAATGCGTGATGTTCTCGAGCGCGTCCTCGATCGGATGCGCATAGTCGTACATCGGATAGATGCACCAGCGATCCCCGGTCCGGTGATGCTCCGCGAAACGGATCCGGTACAGCACCGGGTCGCGAAGGTTCAGGTTCGGCGAGCGCATGTCGATGCGCGCGCGCAGCACGTGCGCGCCTTCCGGATGCTGGCCGGCACGCATCTGCCGGAACAGCGCCAGGCTTTCGGCGGCGGGCCGGTTGCGAAACGGCGAGTCGCTGCCCGGCTCGGTCAGCGTGCCGCGACCGGCGCGGATCTGCTCGGCGCTCTGCGAATCGACGTACGCGTGGCCGGCCTCGATCAGGAACTCGGCAAAGCGATACATCGTCTCGAAGTAGTCGCTGGCGAAATACAGGTTGCTCTCGCCGTCGCTTTCCCAGTCGTATCCGAGCCAGCGCACCGACTCGATCATCGCGTCGACGTACTCCTGCTCCTCCTTCTCCGGATTCGTGTCGTCGAAGCGCATGTGGCAGCGCCCGCCGTAGTCGCGTGCGAGCCCGAAATTCAGGCAGATCGACTTCGCATGCCCGATGTGCAGGTAGCCGTTCGGCTCGGGCGGAAACCGGGTGCGGATCGGCGCCGGATCCAGATCGCCTTGACGCTGCACGTCGGCGTCGCCGGGGCGGCCGGCCCAGCGCCGCGGCGCATAGGTGCCCGCAGCCAGATCGGCGTCGATGACCTGTCGGACGAAATTGCTGACGGTGCCAGCGGGTCGATCGGGTGCGGTGGCGGACATCGAACCAAGCGGGTAGGCGCGCAAAGTCGCGCTGAACCCGCGTCGCGAAGCGACGCGGGGAAACGACGATTCTAGCAACCGGCGCTGGCGCTGCGCGGCAGCGCGCCGTTCAAGCCTGCAGCAGCTCGACCTCGAACAGCAGCGTCGCGTTCGGCGGGATCACGCCGCCTGCGCCGCGGGCGCCATAGCCGAGCTCCGGCGGAATGATCAGCCGCCGTACGCCGCCGACCTTCATTCCCTGCACGCCTTCGTCCCAGCCGCGAATCACGTGCCCTGCGCCGAGCGCAAAGCGGAACGGATCGCCGCGGTCGCGGCTCGAGTCGAACTTGCGGCCGGCCTCGCCGTTCTCGTAGAGCCAGCCGGTGTAGTGGACGCTGACCTGGTCGCCGGCGCTCGCGGTAGCGCCGCTGCCTTCGGTCAGATCCTCGATCTTCAGCCCGGATGCCGAAGTGCTCGCTGCCATGCCGCTTCCCCTGGGTGGAGAAGCGACGATAGCAGACCGGCTAGAGCCCCCGCTTGCCTTGCGGTTTCAGCCAGGCGTCGTACCAGGCGCGCAGGTCGACCAGCTCGGTCAGCACCTCGAACGGGAAACCGCGGCGGCCGCCGCGCTGGTCGATCAGCAGGTCGTCCATCACGGCGTCGAATGCCCGCGGCGATTCCCAGGCCCGCTGGATCTTCTGGACGACCCACGGAAACCGCAGCGCGGTCTGCGTCAGCGGCGGCCGCGGCGGCGCATAACGCGGCCCCTGAAGGCGCGATGCAGCCGCGGCGTCGCGTTGCGGGGTGCGGGCGCCGTGGGCCGGTCGGTTCTGCAGTGCGATCATCGTACGCTCGCTCGGGTCGTCGATCGCGCACGGTGCGCGACCGGTAGAATCTTTGGGTCGAGCATATGGCGCGGCGATCGCGACCGACAGGCACTTTTTCTCATGCGCGAATCCTTTGTGTTGCGCCCGCGCACTCGAATCGGCGGCACGGTGCGGGTGCCGGGCGACAAGTCGATCTCGCACCGATCGGTGATGCTCGGCGCGATCGCCGACGGCACCACGACGGTCCGCGGCTTTCTCGAGGGCGCCGATGCGATTTCGACGATGAACGCGTTTCGCGCGCTCGGCGTGGCGATCGACGGCCCCGACCGCGGCGAAGTCCGAATTCACGGCGCCGGGCTGCAC
>DATLGW010000203.1:0-1939 GCA_035540315.1 Burkholderiaceae bacterium
CGCTCGTATACCTGCAGAAGCTGAAGTCGGGCGAACTGAATCCGCGGCCGCAGGTGCGATTCGACGAGCGCCACGGCGTGCTGCACTGCTTCGCCGATGCCGGCCTGGGGCAGGTGATCGCCACGCGCGCAGTCGAGCAGGGGCTCGAGCGCGCCGCCGGTGCCGGCGTCGTGACGGTGATGCTGCACGACATCGGACACCTGGCTGCGCTCGGCATGTTCACGCTGCAGGCGGCAGAGCGCGGGATGGCGGCTCTGCTTGCGCAGTCGACGCCGCCGATGATGGCGCTGCCGGGTTCCCGCGGCGCTGCAATCGGCAACAACCCGCTCGCGTTCGCGACCGCGGTCGCCGGCGGACCGCCGCTGGTGTTCGACATCGCGGCCAGCGCAGTCGCGCGCGGCAACGTGCTGGCGGCGGCGCGCGACGGCCGTCCGATCCCGGCGGACTGGGCGATCGACGCGCATGGCAATCCGACCACCGACCCGCACGCGGCGCTTGCGGGCGCGATGCTGCCGATGGCCGGGCACAAGGGGATCGGCCTGGCCATGATGGTCGAATGCCTGGCCGGCAGCCTCGCGGGTGCGCGGCCAGCGGCGGTGACCGGCGCTGCGCCGGGCAGCGCGCCGGCGCGCGTAGGCGGTTTTCTGCTGGTGATCAATCCCGACCTGGTCGCAGGGCGCGACGCGTACCACGCGCACCTGCGCGAGTGGATCGGCGCGTATCGCAGTGCTGCAGGCGAGCAGGCCCGTTATCCGGGCGAGCGGGCGGCGCGGATGGAAGTCGAGCGGATGCGCGACGGCATTCCGCTGCCGCGCAGCGTCGTCGCCGATCTGCGCAAGGCGGGCGAGCTGGCGGGCACGCCGTTCGAGCTGCGCGAGCTCGACGGCTGAGCGGAGCGGCGATGCCCGAGCACGAGACGTTCACTGCGATACCGGATCAGGCCGAGCGCGCCGAGCTGGTGCCGTTCGCGCGCGAGCTCGCGGTCGTCGCCGCGGCAGTGATCCGGCAGCATTACCTGACCGGCGCCGCGATCGTCACCAAGGAAGACGACAGCCCGGTCACGATCGCCGACCGGCGCGCGGAGGAAGTGATGCGCGCGCTGATCCTGCACCGTTATCCGGACCATGGAATCCTCGGCGAGGAGTTCGGCGAGCACCGGCCGGACGCCACCTACCGCTGGGTGCTCGATCCGATCGACGGCACGAAGTCGTTCGTGTCGAACAGCTATCTGTTCGGCACGCTGATCGCGCTGCTGCGCAACGGACGGCCGATCCTGGGCGTGATCGCGAGCCCGCTGGTCGGTCACGTGCTGGTCGGCACCGGCGATTCGGCGTCGCTGGGCGAGCGGCCGGTGCGCGTGCGGCCGTGCGCACGGCTCGAGGACGCGACGCTGCTGACCAGCGATCACCGCCACGTCGCGCAGTATCAGGACGGGCCGGCATTCGATGCGCTGGTGCAGCGCGTGAAGCTGTACCGGACCTGGGGCGACTGCCACGGCTATCTGCTGGTGGCGACCGGCGGCGCCGATGCGATGGTCGACCCGGTGCTCAGCCCCTGGGACATCATGGCGCTGATCCCGGTGATCGAAGGCGCGGGCGGGCGCATCACCGACTGGCACGGCGGCGATCCGGTCGGCGGCGACTCGATCGTCGCCACCGGCGGACCGATCCACGACGCGCTGCTGCAGGCATTGCGCCCGCAGCAGGCGCCGGCATGCGACGACGGTTCACGGAGCACGTGATGAGCGAAGCTTCAGCGTTCGACCTGATCATTCAGGGCGGCTTGATCGTCACCGACACCGACACCGTGCAGGCCGACGTCGGGATCCGCGACGGCCTCATCGCGCAGATCGCGCGCGGATTGCCGGAGGCGGCGTCGGCGCGCCGCGTGATCGACGGCGACGGCAAGCTGGTGCTGCCCGGCGGCGTCGACAGCCACT
>DATLGW010000204.1:0-2306 GCA_035540315.1 Burkholderiaceae bacterium
GGCCAGCACAGCCAGATCGCCAACGCCCACAGCACGACCGTCAGCACCAGCGTCGTCAGCCGCTGCGCGCGCGACTGCAGCGACGGTTCGCAGACGATCAGCGGCCGGGTGGTGATCGGCAGCTTCATGCGGCCGCCCCGCCCGCTCGCGCCGGCTGTCCGGCGGCGACCGGGCTGCCGGTCACTGCGCCGGTCGCGGTGTCGATCGCCTGCCGCACGCCGCGATCGGGGGACTTCCACATCGCACGCTTGCGCCGGCCGCCCAGGAGCACCTTGGGCACCGCGACGATCGTCGTCATCATGTGCAGCGTCCAATAGACCGCCGGATACCAGACGACCCACGCGAGGTTGCGCCCGAGCCGCTGGTCGTAGCGCAGGTCGATCGCGACCGACACCGTGATCTGCAGCAGGCAGGCGGCCGCGAGCACCAGCCCGGTCCAGCCCCACAGCTGCGGCAGGCTCGCGACCGGATCGTCGGCGAACGCGACCTGCGCGATCTGGAACACGAGGATGAACAGCATCGCGTAGGCCCAGAACGTCGACATCGCGAACTCGATGAACAGCGGCCACATCCGCCGCTGCTTCCAGCGCTTCCACATTCCCGCGCTGCGCAGCACGACCTCGGTGCCGCCGACCGCCCAGCGCAGCCGCTGCGCCCACAGTCCGCGCAGCGTCTCGGGCATCAGGATCCAGCAGACCGCCGCCGGCTGGAACTGCACGTCCCAGTGCGCCAGCTGCAGCCGCCACGAGATGTCGACGTCCTCGGTCTGCATGTCCTTGGCCCAGTAGCCGACCTCGTGCAGCGCCGTGCGGCGGAACATCGTGCACACGCCCGACGCGGTGAACAGCCGCCCGTAGGCGCGCTGCGCGCGCTTGAGCAGGCCGATCGTCGCGGAGAACTCGCCGACCTGGATCCGCCCGAGCAGCGTCGAGCGGGTGCGGATCCGCGGATTGCCGGTCACGGCGCCCAGCCGCGGCGAACGCAGGAACTGCTGGACCATCAGCCGCGTGCAGTCGGGATTCGGCAGGCAGTCGCCGTCGATGCAGAACAGCAGCTCGGCGCGCGTCATCAGCGCGGCAATGTGCATTGCGGCGGCCTTGCCCTGGTTCGTCGCCTGGTGGATCACGCGCACCCGCGCGTGCTGGCGCGCCAGCGCATCGAGGATCTCGCCGGTGCGATCGCGCGAGCCGTCGTTCACGCAGATCACCTCGAAGTTCGGGTAGTCCTGCGCCAGCAGGTTGCCGACCGTCTCGAGCACGTCGGCTTCCTCGTTGTAGCACGGCACGATGATCGCGACCTTCGGCGGATCGTCGTCGATCTGGCGCTGCGCGCGCGCATCGAGCCCGCGCTCGTAGTGGCGCCGGAAGATCAGCGCGCCGACGATCCACACGAAGCTCGTGACCAGCGGATACAGGAACACGTAGTGAGCGATGACCGACATCATCGGGAAACTCCCGGGGGCCGGGGTCCCGGCGGCCAGACCGACATCGGCGCGCGCACGCTGATCGTTGAGCGCACGGCGCCGAGCGGCGGCTGGTCGCCGATGAAGTCGTCCGGGTAGTAGCCGATCGAGCGGGCGCCGGCCCGCTGCAGCGTGCGCAGGTGGCGCTCGACCGTGGCCGCCGGCAGCGGCTGGCCGCTGCGCCAGTCGCGGGTCTGGATCTCGAAGACCACCTTTTCGAGCGCGCCGGGAACCTGCGCGACCCGGTGCACCAGCGCGGTCAGCCAGCGCTCGGGATCTCGCGCGCCTTCCATGTACGGCATCGCCATCAGCGCGACCCAGTCGAAATGCGCGAGCGCATCGGGCAGGCTCTGCGCGAACCACGCCTGCGACTGCGGCTCGAGGATCGGCCGCGCATAGTAGTTGCGCGCGAGCTTGGCGCCCGGATGCGTGCGGCGCACCGCGTCGCCGACCTCGCGCGCGAACAGCGACAGGTGCTCGGTCTTCAGCCGCGTCCAGCGCGCGAACGCGTCGGGATCGCTGCGGATCGCGCCGACCGACTCGGGCAGGCGCCAGACGTCGCGGTGGTGTGCGCGCGCCCATCCGCTGTCGTCCTCGAAATCCGACAGCGTCGCGTCGTCATGGATCACGATGCCCGACAGGAACGCATGCTGCGCCAGATCCTCGAACAGCTCCCGGATCGCCGCACGCGCGGCCGGCGAATACGGCGACAGCCGCGGATAGCCGGGCGCGCCGCCGCTCGCCTGCGCCACGCGGTGCGCCGCGGCCGGATGCTGCGGCGGCAGCTCGAACGCCATCAGCGGCATCCATGCGTAGACCTCGACGTTCGCGCGCGTGCGCAACT
>DATLGW010000205.1:0-6388 GCA_035540315.1 Burkholderiaceae bacterium
GCGCGGCTGCGCGATCTGCGCAACCGGATGCGCAGCCACCGCGCGAAACAGCATGGCCGGCAGCGCGAACCAGAACACGAATGCGTTGATTCCGGCGACCGCTTCATCGCTGAGCATCCGCCGGTGCGCGGCGACGAAGCCGCAGAACACCAGCGCGAACACCGGCAACGTGACCTCGAAGACGGTCAGCATCCGCGCGCTCGCTGCCGTGGCGCGGTTGTGGGCGTCGCGATCGGGCGGCGCGCCATCGTGCGCTACGCCGGCAGTGCGCGGGTCCGCGCCGGCGCGCGCGGCAGCAGCCGCGCCGGCGCGACCGCGGCCGCGAGGTCGGCTTCGACCGGGGCCGGTGCGCCGTCGAGCGCGCAGGCAATCAGCTCGGCCGCCAGCGGCGCCCACAGCAGCCCGCGGCCGCCGAAGCCGCAGGCGACGTACAAGCCGCTTGCTGCAGGCACGGCGCCGATCGCGGGCAACCGGTCGCGCGGCGACACGCGCCAGCGGCCGACGCCGGCGGTCAGCGACGGCGGAGCGGCCGGCGGGTGAACGAGCATCGCCGCGAATCGCTGCCACGCGACCTGCGGGTCCGACGGCGCGGGGACGGCTCCGGCCGGCGACGGGGGCACGATCGCCACCGCATCGTGCGCCAGCGGCGCAACGAACCCGTCGCCGCCGACCACGCAGCGCAGCGGCGGCACCTGCGCACCCGAAGCGACGATCCCTGCGCCCCAGTGGCGGCGCAGCGCGATCGCTTCGGTCGCCGCCAGTGCGGGCGCTGCCTCGCCGGCCGCGACGATCGCGACTGCGGCCGATGCGATGTCGCCTCCGGCCGCGTCGCGGGCGATCCACGCGCCGCGACCGGTGCCGTGCAGCGCGGCGACCGGCGTCGCCCAATGCGCGCGCAACGCGCCGCCTGCCGCGTCGAGCCATCCGCCGCACAACGCGGCAGGATCGGCCCAGCCCGTCAGCGGCAGCCACAGCGCGCCGGCGCGCAGCGCGACGCCGGCCACTGCGCTCGCGTCGGCTGCATCCAGCGCCCGTGCCCACTGCGGAGCGACCGACGCGCCGAGTGCAGCGATCCGGTCGGGCTCGAGCAGCTGCAGCCGTCCGCCCCAGCGCATCGCCGCATCGTCGTAGCCGGCGCGCGCGATGAACACCGCCGCCCGCGACAGGCGGGCGCTGCGGTTGTCGTCGAGCGTCAGCGATGGGTGTTGCGCCAGCAGCGGCTGCATCGAAACGCCTTGCGCCGGCCTCGGCGCGCGCTCGAGCAGCTCCACGCGCCAGCCGCGACGGCACAGGCCGCGGGCGATCGCGCAGCCGGCAATTCCGGCTCCGATGACGAGGGCGCTGCGGTCGGCCACCGCCGGTGCCGCATCGCCTGCGGTGCGCGCGCCGCTCAGGCATGCGCGCTTGCCCCCGGTGCCGGGGCGACGCTCGAGCGCGACGCCTGCCTGCGCCAGCGCATCGCGTACCGGCGCAGCCACCGAATAGGTCGCGATGCGGCCCCCGGCGCGCAGCTTCGCGACCGATTCGCGCAGCAGCGCCGGCGACCACAGCGCCGGATCGCGATCGGGCGAGAAGCCGTCGAGGTACAGCGCATCGGCAAGCAGCTGCATTGCCGGCACCAGCTCGGACGCATCGCCGAGTGCAAGCGTCAGCTGCACGTCGCCGCGATCGAACTCGAGCCGGTACAGCCCGCGCATTGGCGGCGGCCACTGCGCAAGCAGCGCCTGCGCGAGCGCCGCGTCGGCGCCGATCGCCGCCAGCGCCTGCGCGAGCGACTCGCGCGGCAGCGGATGCTTTTCGCAGCTCACGTAGTGCAAACGCCGGCAGCCGCCGCGCTGGGCGCGCCAGCACTCGAGCGTCGCCAGGAAGTTCGCGCCGACGCCGAACCCGAGCTCCAGCACGGTCCAGCTGCGCTGCGCCAGCCAGGCGTGCGGCGCGCCGCTGCCGGCGACGAACACGTGCCGGGCCTCGGCGAGCGCTCCGTGTCGGTTCTTGTAGACGTCGCCG
Source organism: Burkholderiaceae bacterium (assembly GCA_035540315.1). Taxonomy (GTDB): domain Bacteria; phylum Pseudomonadota; class Gammaproteobacteria; order Burkholderiales; family Burkholderiaceae_E; genus DATLGW01. Next base: position 2,008 of record DATLGW010000205.1, read on the forward strand.
AATCGCTGCGAGTATGGCGCGCCATCGCGCAGCACGAGCTCGCCGGGCGCAAGCAATGCAGGAGTCGGCCGGTTCGACATCGCGCCGATTATCCGCGATCCGCACGCCGCACCCGGCCGGCGGATCGCGTCGCCGCAGCGGCAAGGCGCTGCAGCTGCAATCGCGTGCAGCCCTTGTCCGCCTCGGACGCGCCGTTCGCGAGCGCGCCGCTGCCGCCCGGCCGCGCGCTTCGGCATTTGTGCCAAGTTTTCATGACAGCGCGCGCCGCAGGGGTTAGGCTGGCTCACCGGCGCTGGCTGCGGCAATCGCTGCAAGCCGGGACGCCGTCGGAGTTGGGTCAACCGATGACGAACAACGGGGCCGACGGGCCGCGCCACATCCGCCTGACGTCGCATCCGGGCGCCGGCGATCGGCTGCTGCCGATCCGATGGGGCGCGTCGACCGCGCGCGAGCGCGGGCCGGTGATCGGCACCACGCGCGATCGCAGCCATCGCAACGTGATCGGTACGCACGCCGGCAGCTACGGCGTGTACCGGGCGCTTGCGATTGCCGCCGGCTCGCTGGCCCGCGACCATCGGGCCGATCTCACCGACACCGCGCCGACGGCGCAGATCGGACCGCACCCGCAGTGGAGCGATCCGGACAAGATCGTGTCGCTCGACCCCTGGGGTGCGGTCGTCGCCGAGGCGTTCGCCGACCACATCGCCGCGGGCTTCGACATCCGGCCGACGATCGCGATCACGCAGGCGCACCTGGATCTGCCCGAGGTCCGCGGCGCGATCGCCGCCGGCCGTCTCGCGCCCGACGGACGGTTGCTGCTCGACGGCGGCGCTGCGCTGGTCACGAAGGCCGCGATCGAGCCCGTGTGGCACCTGCCAGGGGTGGCCCGCCGCTTCGGCTGTGCCGAATCGGATCTGCGCCGGGCGTTGTTCGAAGAGACCGGCGGCATGTATCCCGAGCTCGTCACGCGCGGCGACCTGCAGGTGTTCCTGCCGCCGATCGGAGGGCTGACGCTGTACGTGTTCGGCGACCCGCGCGCGCTCGCCGATCCGGCCGTGCCGCTGACTGCGCGCGTTCACGACGAGTGCAACGGCTCGGACGTGTTCGGATCCGACATCTGCACTTGCCGGCCGTACCTGACGCACGCGATCGAGGAGTGCATCCGCGGCGCTCAGAACGGCGGCGTGGGTCTGGTCGCGTACAGCCGCAAGGAAGGACGCGCGCTGGGGGAGGTCACCAAGTTCCTCGTCTACAACGCCCGCAAGCGCCAGGTCGGCGGCGACAGTGCCGACAAGTATTTCATTCGCACCGAGTGCGTGGCCGGCGTGCAGGACATGCGGTTCCAGGAACTGATGCCCGACGTGTTGCACTGGCTCGGCATTCGGCGGATCCACAGGCTGGTGTCGATGAGCCACCTGAAGTACGACGCGATCCGCGCGGCCGGCATCGAGGTCGGCGAGCGCGTCGGCATTCCGGAAGCGCTGGTGCCGCCGGATGCGCAGGTCGAGATCGCCGCGAAGCGCGCAGCAGGCTACTACAGCGATCAGCCGCCGCCGGCGCTCGACGCGCTCACGGAAATCAAGGGACGGCCGGTCTAGCCGGGAATCCGAGCGTGACGACGCAGGATCACACGCTCGACGGCGCGATCACGCGGCTGCGCTCGCCGCGGACGATCCGCGCGCGCTGCGCGCAGATCGCGGGGGCGGTTCGCCGCGGGGATTCGCGCTGGTTCGAGATCGACGATGCGGGGCTCGAGCAGGCCGCCGCGCTCGTTGCCGCCGTCACTCGCGAGCGCTACCCCGACCTGCGGGTGCCCTATCACAGCCGCTGGCGACATTTCGAGGTCGGCGGAATTGACCGGCTCGAGCCGCTGCTGCACGGACGCTCGGCTGCACAGCAGGCGGCCGCGATGATCGATCTGGCGGTCGTCAGCGTGCTGCTCGATGCCGGCGCCGGTCCGCATTGGCGTTACCGGGATCCGGCGGCGCCCGCGGCCGCCGCGCTGTCGCGTTCCGAGGGGTTGGCGATCGCGAGCCTGCGCGCATTCGCCAGCGGCGTGTTCTCGAGCGACCCTGGCGATCCGCTGCGAGTCGACGCGGACGCGCTGCTGCGGCTCGATCCGCAGTCGCTGGCGCGCGCGCTGCAGGTCGACGAGCGCAACCCGCTCGCAGGCTTCGAAGGGCGGTGGTCGCTGCTGCGGCGGCTGGGCGATTCGCTGCGCTCGCAGCCGCAGCGGTTCGGGCGCGCTGCGCGGCCGGCCGGGCTGCTCGATTCGATCGGCGACGGCGCGGTCGCGGCCGAACGGATCCTGCGCGCGCTGCTCGAGGGATTCGCATCGATCTGGCCGAACGCAAGCGCGATCGGCGGCATTCCGGTCGGCGACGTCTGGACGCATCGCGCGTGCGGCGGCGACGGGGCCGATGCCGGCTGGGTGCCTTTCCACAAGCTGTCGCAATGGCTGTGTTATTCGCTGATCGAGCCGTTCGAGCGGGCAGGACGGACGGTTGCGGCGCTGGACGAGCTGACTGCGCTTGCCGAATACCGCAACGGCGGGCTGCTGATCGACGCCGGCGCGATCCGGCTGCGCGATCCGGGGCTTGCGCAACGACCGCTCGCGGTCGGCGATGAAGCGGTCGTCGAATGGCGGGCGCTGACGGTGACGCTGATCGACGAGATCGTGCCGCGGGTGCGCGCCGCGCTTCGGCTGGAGCCGCGGGCGCTGCCGCTCGCGGCGGTGCTCGAGGGCGGCACCTGGGCCGCTGGGCGCAGGCTGGCCGCGCAGCGACGCGACGGCGCGCCGCCGCTGACCGTCATCAGCGACGGGACGGTTTTCTGATCTGGCTCCGAGGAACGCTGACATGAACGGCGAAGTGCACGTGATCGATCATCCGCTGGTGCAGCACAAGCTGACGCTGTTGCGGCGCAAGGACACCAGCACGACCAGCTTCCGGCGGCTGGTGTCGGAACTGTCGATGCTGCTGTGCTACGAGGTCACGCGCGAGATGCCGATGCACGAGGTCGACATCGACACGCCGCTCGAGCCGATGCGCTCGCGGCTGATCGACGGCAAGAAGATCGTGTTCGTGTCGATCCTGCGCGCAGGCACCGGGATTCTGGACGGCATGCTGTCGGTGGTGCCGGGCGCGCGCGTTGCGCACATCGGGCTGTATCGCGATCCGCGAACGCTGGTCGCCGTCGAGTACTACTTCAAGGTGCCGCAGGGGATGAGCGACCGCGACGCGATCGTCCTCGACCCGATGCTCGCCACCGGCAACTCCGCGGTCGCGGCGGTCGACCGGCTCAAGGAGACGCAGCCGCGGTCGATCCGGTTCGTCTGCCTGCTGACCTGCCCTCAGGGTCTGGCGCTGTTCCACGAGCGCCACCCGGACGTGCCGGTGTATACGGCGGCAATCGACCGCGAGCTCGATTCGCACGGTTACATCCGTCCGGGCCTCGGCGACGCCGGCGATCGGATCTTCGGCACCAAGTAGCGCGTCGCGGCGGGCGCTCGAGTCGGTTCAGCCGAGCGCGGGCGCGCCGGGCGCATGCAGCGCCCGCAGCCCTTCGGCAATCAACGGCGCGGCGGCGATAGCGTTCGTGGGGTGCGGCACGGTGTCGGTGCTCCACAGCCGCGCAACGCCGGCCTCGCGCAGCATCTGCACGATCGCCAGCGGGCACAGCGCATGCGTGACGACTGCGTCGACTGCGGCCGCGCCGGCCTCACGGCACATCGCAGCAGCGCGCGCGAGCGTCTGGCCGCTGCTGACGATGTCGTCGACCAGCACGACGGCGCGGCCGCGCAAGTCGCCGGGCGGCAGCGTGACGGTGACTTCGCGGTCGCCGTGGCGCTGCTTGTCGGCCACCAGATAGTCGAATCCGCCTTGCTCGGCGACCGCGGCGACCCACTGGCGCGACTCGTCGTCGGGTCCGACCAGCAGCGCGCCGGCCGCGTGCCGTCGCAGATGGCGCGCGATTGCCGCCGCTGCGGCGACGACGATGCATCGGATGCCGGGGACGGCTTCCTCGAGCCGGGAGATCCGATGCAGGTGCGGATCGACGGTGATCACCGCATCGAACAGCGACGACAGGAATCTGCCGACGATCCGCTGGCTGACGGCCTCGCCGGCTGCGAACTGCGCGTCCTGCCGCATGTAGCACAGATACGGCGCTATCAGCGTCAGGCGCGCAGCGCCGTGATCGCGCGCCGTCTGCGCAGCCAGCATCAGCTCGACCAGCTTCTCGTTCGGCTGATCGAGGCTGCGACACACGATCGTGTGGGCGGCGCAGCGCGCAGGCAGCCGCAGCCGCGACTCGCCGTCGGGAAACCGGTGCAGCGCGACCGCCACGCCGGCGATCCCGAGCCGTGTCCCCAATTGCGCGG
>DATLGW010000206.1:0-2420 GCA_035540315.1 Burkholderiaceae bacterium
GCGCTGCACGTCGTCGTCGTACGTCGTCGCGCCGTACGATTCGACGAAGATCAGCAGCACGTCGGCATTCGATAGCGGCGCCAGGTTCGTTTCGAATCGCGGGCCCGGCGGCAGCGCCGCATCGGTGCGTCCTGCCAGCGCGCTGGCAGCGAGCGCGAGCTGCCGCGCATAGCCGACGGTCACCGGCTCGGCGATCGCGTCGTCGGCGAATCCCCGGCGCTCGGCCAGCGTGCCGAGCGCGATCGCGGCAACGCCGGCAAGCACCAGCGCGCGCCGCGGGCGCGCTGCCGCCAGCGCAGCGACCAGCGCTGCCAGCGCAGCGCGCAACAGGCGATAGACCGCGCAGATCAGCGCCGCCGCCAGCGACAGCACCAGCGCGAATGCCGGCCAGCCGATCGATTCGCCGGCGAGCAGCGCCAGCTGCGGCAGGTGCGGCGCGTCCCAGTACAGGCTGATCGGCCGGCCGAACAGCGCGGCTGCGGTCACGTCCGCGTAGCGGCCGAGCACGAGCGCCGTCAGCGCGACCGCGATGATTGCCCGAAGGCGCTGCCGCGGCGCGCGGCCCAGCGCTGCCGCGGCCGCGAGCGCGAGCAGCAGCGCGAACGCCTCGACCGACACGGCGAGCGCCGGCACGACCGCCGGCGTCGGCCACAAATTCCGGAACGACAGCGCGACGTTCAGCAGCGCGAGCGCCGCGAACCCCGTCAGCAGTGGGCGCGGCTCGACGTTGCGCAGCATCATGCGGTTGCGTCCGCCGGGCGCCGCGGCCTGGGCGCCGAACTCATTGCGCGACCGGCGGCTCGTGCCGGCGCCGCGCGAGCCAGCCGACGTCCCGGCCGAACGACGCCGCCAGCAGCAGCAGCGCCGCTGCCGCGACCGCATCGCTCCACGGCCGCTGCACCGGCGGCGCGATGCAGACGATCATCGCGACGATCTGCACGACGCAGACGGTTTTGCGGCGCCGGCTCGGCGGCAGCGGGCGCTCGAGCCAGCGCCAGAGCCATCCGGCCGCGACGAACAGGTAGCGCAGCGCACCGGCTGCGATGATCCAGGCGCCCGCCTGTTGCAGCTGCCACGCCAGCAGCGTCAGCACCAGCAGCAGCAGCGAATCGGTTTCCATGTCGAAGCGCGCGCCGAACGCGCTCTCCATGCCGCTGCGCCGCGCCGCCCAGCCGTCGACGCCGTCCAGCGCGAGCACGACCGATGCGATCGCGACGATCGGCCACCCGACCGCATGCAGCTCCTCGCCGATCAGTGCGGCCAGCAGCACGACCAGCGCGAGCCGCGCGAGCGTCACCGCGTTCGCTGCGCCGAATCGCTGGTGCGGCAGATGCGCGGGCAGGTAGCGGACCAGCAGCGCCAGGCTCGCGCCGAACAGCACGGCGCTGCGCAGCAGGAAGTCGACCCCCAGCCGCGCGACGGCCGCCAGCGCGAGCTCGAGCGCAACCAGTCCGAACGCGACTGCGGCGGCGCACGCGATCGCGTCGCGCCGCAGCGCGCGGCACGAGTCGACGGCGGCAACGGTCCCGTGCATCATAGGATTCGGCGAGACAGAACGGTATCACGCGCGATGAGCGGCGACGAGGCATTTGCGTTCTGGGTTGCGGCACCCGGACGCGGCGAGATCCGATCCGAGCGCTTGCGTCGCGCCGGCAGCGGCGAGGTCGTGGTCCGGGCGCTGGCGAGCGGAATCAGTCGCGGCACCGAATCGCTGGTGTTCCGCGGCGAGGTTCCGGCGAGCGAGCACCGGCGGATGCGCGCACCGTTCCAGGCGGGCGACTTCCCGGCACCGGTCAAATTCGGGTACAGCAGCGTCGGCATGGTCGAGCAGGGGCCGGCCGAGCTGCTCGGGCGGCCGGTCTTCTGCCTGCATCCGCACCAGACGCGATACGTCGTCGATGCCGGTGCGGTGCTGCCGATCCCGCCGGCGGTGCCGCCGAAGCGCGCAGTGCTCGCGGCCAATGCCGAGACGGCGCTGAACGCGCTGTGGGACGGCGCGCCGCGCGTGGGGGATCGGATCGCGATCGTCGGCGCGGGCGTCGTCGGTTCGCTGATCGCCTGGCTCGCGTCGCGGATTCCGGCCTGCCGCGTCGAGCTGATCGACATCGACCCGCGCCGCAGCGGGATCGCCGAGGCGCTGGGCGTGCGATTCGCGCTGCCGCAGCAGGCGGTCGGCGGCGCCGACCGCGTGTTCCACGCCAGCGGCTCGTCGGACGGGCTGGCGACCGCGCTGGCGCTGGCCGGTTTCGAAGCCACGGTGATCGAGATCAGCTGGTACGGAGCGCGGCCGGTGACTGTCCCGTTGGGCGCCGCGTTCCACTCGCAGCGGCTGACGCTGCGCAGCTCGCAGGTCGGTGCCGTCGCAACGGCGCAGCGCGCGCGCTGGACGAACCGGCAGCGGCTGGCGCTGGCGCTCGAGC
>DATLGW010000207.1:0-5001 GCA_035540315.1 Burkholderiaceae bacterium
CCGCTACTCGTCGCGCTGATCTGCGGCTTCTGGACCACCCAGGCGATCGCGGTCGCGGCGCGGCTCGGCGTCGCAGATCTGCTGCAGCGCGATCCGCAGACGGTCGACGCGCTGGCGACGGCCGTGCAAGCCGATCCGAGCTCGCTGCATCGGCTGCTGCGCGCGCTCGGCAGCGTCGGCTTGTGCGCCGAGGAGGACGGCCGCTGGCATCTGACGCCGGCCGGCGATGCGCTGCGCAGCGACGCCGAAGGCTCGCTGCGCGCGTTCGCGATGATGATGGGCGCGCCCGAGACGTGGAACGCGTGGGCCGAGCTGGGCCACAGCGTGCGCACCGGCGAATCTGCGTTCGAGCGCGTGTTCGGCGAACCGCTGTTCGAGTACTTCGCGCGCCATCCGCAGGCTGCCCGGCTGTTCGATGCGGCGCTGGCCGGACGAGGCGTGTACGAGGACCGCGCCATCGTCGCCGCCTACCCTTTGCGCCGGACGCGACGATCGTCGACGTCGGCGGCGGCCGCGGTGCACTGCTGGTCGCGATCCTCGAGCGGTTCCCGCACGCCGACGGCGTGCTGTTCGACCTGCCGCACGTGATCGAGGCGACGCGCGCGGCGATCGCCCCGCTGCCAGTCGCAACGCGACTGCGGTTCGAGGCGGGCGATTTCTTCGAACGCGTGCCGCCCGGCGGCGATGTCTATCTGCCTGCACATGATGGTGCTGAACGGCCGGGGCCGCGAACGCACCGAGCCGGAGCACGCGGCGCTGCTGAGCTCGGCCGGCCTGTCGCTGACGCGGCGAATTCCGACGAGCTCGCCGTTGAGCCTCATCGAGGCGGTGCCGGCTTAGGCCTGCAGCCGCCACCCGCCCGTGGGCGCGCCGGTTTGCGGCTGGGCCGGCCACAGAGCGCCGAGCCGCGAGTTCAGCCGACTCCCGCGGCGCCGACCCGCGCCCGCGCCGATTCGAACCAGTCCGCGACCGCGCGCCGCTGGTCCGCGTCGAGCTGCAGGCCGAGCTTCGTTCGGCGCCACAACGCGTCGTCTGCCGTCGCCGCCCATTCGCGGCTTCGCAGGTAATCGAGCTCGGCCTCGTACAGCCCCGGCGCGACCTCGGCGCCGAGTTGCGCGACACGGTCGGCCGAGCCCACCAGCCGGTCGATTCGCGTGCCGTAGGCGCGGGCCCAACGTTCCAGCACCGGAGCGGCGAGCCAGGGCAGCCGGGCCCGCAGCGACTGCTCGAAGCGCTCGAAATCCGCCCCCGGCAAGTCCCCTCCCGGCAGCGGCGCCGCCGCGGTCCACGCGGGCGCGCTGCGGCCGAGCGCGTCCTGCACCCGGCCGACCGCCTCCTCGGCGAGCTTGCGGAACGTCGTGATCTTGCCGCCGAGCACCGACAGCAGCGGCGCGCCGTCGCGGTCGAGCTCGAGCTGGTAGTCGCGCGTCACTGCGCGCGCATCGTCGCGCTCGTCGTCGAGCAGCGGCCGCACGCCCGAGTAGGTCCACACGACGTCGGCCGGCCGCACCGGCGCGCGGAAGTAGCGCGTCGCGTTCGCGCACAGGTAGTCGATCTCCTGCGCGTCGATCGCCGCCTGTCCCGGATCGCCCGGGTAGTCGACGTCGGTGGTGCCGATCAGCGTGAAGCGGCGCTCGAACGGAATCGCGAAGATGATCCGCCGGTCCGGGTTCTGGAAGATGTACGCGAACGGATGCTCGAACAGCGCGGGCACGACGATGTGGCTGCCCTTGACCTGCCGCAGCCGGCGCCGGCTGCGCAGGCCGAGCTGCTCGGACAGCAGCGATGCGGCCCAGGGACCGGCCGCGTTGACCAGCGCCCGCGCCGTCACGGTCGACTCGGCGCCGCCCTCGCCGGCCCGACGCAGCCGCACCTTCCAGTGCGGCTCGCCCGAGGCCGACTGCTCGCGGGTCGCACCGACGCAGCGGGTGCGCGTGAGCACCGTTGCGCCGCGCTCGGACGCGTCGATCGCGTTGAGCACGACCAGCCGCGCATCGTCGACCCAGCCGTCGGAATAGACGAATGCGCGCCGGTACGTGTCGCGCAGCGGCGCGCCGGCCGGGTGCGCGCGCAGGTCGATTGCGCTGGAACCGGGCAGCAGCTCGCGGCGCGCCAGATGGTCGTACAGGAACAGCCCGGCGCGGATCATCCACTGCGGCCGCATCGATGCGTCGTACGGCATCACGAACCGCAGCGGTCGGATGATGTGCGGCGCGGCCCGCAGCAGCACTTCGCGCTCGCGCAGCGCCTTGCGCACCAGCCCGAACTCGTAGTATTCGAGATAGCGCAGGCCGCCGTGGATCAGCTTCGTGCTCGCCGAGGACGTGTGCTGCGCCAGGTCGTGCTGCTCGCACAACAGCACGGACAGCCCTCGCCCGGCCGCGTCGCGGGCGATCCCGGCGCCGTTGATCCCGCCGCCGATCACGACGACGTCGTACCGCGTCTGCATCCGACATCCCAGTTCGACAGCCGCGGATTCTGCCATGCGCGGCGTCGGTTTGCCGCGCACGGCGATTGGCTAACGCTGCAAACGCCGCTACAGTGGCGCCGTCCAGCCGATCGGAGGAGACCGGGATGATTGCACGATTCGCAGCGGCGCTGCGGCGCGCCACCGCGCCGGTGGCATTCGCGGTCGTCGCGACGGGCGCGGCGAACGCCGGCACCGTCACCGTGATCACGTCGTTTCCGAAGGAGCTGACCGGCGCGTACAAGGCGGCATTCGAGAAGGCGCACCCGGGAATCCGACTGGAGATCCTGAACAAGGGCACGTCGGCGGCGATCGCGTTCGTTCGCGAGCAGCCGCCGGGCAACCGTCCGGATGTGTTCTGGGCGTCAGCGCCCGATGCGTTCGAAGTGCTCGCCCGCGAAAAGCTGCTCGAGCGCGTCGCGAATCTGGCGAACCCGGACGTGCCGGCGAAGATCGGCAACTATCCGATCAACGACCCGAAGGGGTTGTACCTCGGACAGGCGCTCGCCGGCTACGGCATCATGTGGAACCAGCGCTACCTGCAGGCGAACAAGCTGCCGCCGCCGGCGGAATGGAGCGACCTGGTCAAGCCGGCGTATTTCAACCACGTCGCGATGTCGTCGCCGTCGCGCTCGGGCACCACGCACCTGACGATCGAGACGATCCTGCAGGGCGAAGGCTGGGACAAGGGTTGGGAGCAGGTGCTGCGGATCGCGGGCAACTGCGCGCAGATCACCGAGCGCTCGTTCGGCGTGCCCGACGGCGTCAACAGCGGCCAGTTCGGCATCGGGCTGGTGATCGACTTCTTCGGGCTCGCCGGCAAGTACTCGGGCTTTCCGGTCGATTTCGTGTATCCGCGCACGACGGCAGTCGTTCCGGCGAACATCGGGCTGATCTCCGGCGGGCGCAACGCCGACGAAGCGCGGCGCTTCATCGAGTTCACGCTGTCGCAGCCGGGGCAGCAGCTGCTGCTCGATCCGAAGATCAGCCGGCTGCCGGTGCTGCCGATCGAGCGGATCGGCGCGAAGGTTCCGCCCGATTTTCCGAAGGTCGCCGAGATCGCGAAGCGCGCCAGAGTGCAGTTCGACTCGCAGCTGTCGGAGTCGCGCTACTACCTGGTGTCGGCGCTGTTCGACCAGACGATCACGTTCCGCCACAAGGAGCTGCAGGCGGCGACGCGCGCGATCCACGACGCCGAAGCGAAGCTGGCCGGCAAGCCGAACCCGCAGGCGGCCGAGCTGCTCGCGCAGGCGCGCAGCTACGCGTTCTCGCCGCTGGTCAGCGCGCAGACCGCGAAGGACCCGAACTTCCTCGAGTTGTTCACGAAGAACAAGAAGGACGCGGCGGTCAACAAGCAGATCACCGGGCTGGAGGACAGCTGGAACGCCAAGGCGCGCGCGAACTACGCGAAGGCGCGCGAGCTCGCGCAGCAGGCCGCAGCGCTCGCCCGCTAGCGGCGATCCGATCGCCGGCAGCGCCCGCAAGCGCGCGATCCGCAAGCGCCCGATACCGATGCGGCACCGGATCTCGATCGGGAGCGCTGCGGTCGCGCTCGCCGTGCTGTCGTTCCTGCTGCTGTTCCTGGTGCTGCCGGTCGCCACCGTCTTCCACGCCGCGTTCGCCGGCGCCGGCGGCGAGCCGACGCTCGCGCACTTCGGCACGTTCTTCGCTCAGGGGCTGCTGCGCGAGTCGTTCGTCAACAGCCTGTGGGTCGCGTTCGCGTCGGTCGTCGTCGCGTCGCTGATCGCGGTTCCGCTCGCGTACCTGACGGCGCGCTTCGAGTTCCGCGGCGCGCTGCTGATCCAGACGCTCGGCGTGCTGCCGCTGATCATGCCGCCGTTCGTCGGCGCAGTCGCGATGCAGCTGCTGTTCGGGCGCAACGGCAGCGTGAACCTGATGCTGCAGCAGGCGTTCGGCTTTCGCCTGCCGTTGATGGAAGGGCTGACCGGCGTGATCTTCGTCGAGAGCCTGCACTACTTCCCGTTCATCCTGATGAACCTGACGGTCGCGCTGCGCAACGTCGATTCCGCAATGGAGGAAGCGGCGCAGAACCTGGGCGCGCACGGCGCGCGGCTGTTCCGCCGCGTGGTGTTTCCGCTGGCGCTGCCGGGCTACGTCGCCGGCGCATCGCTGGTGTTCGTCAAGGTCTTCGACGACCTGGGCACGCCGCTGGTGCTGGGGGTCACGAACATGCTCGCGCCGCAGGCGTACCTGAGGATCACGCAGGTCGGGCTCGAGGATCCGCTCGGCTACGTGATCGGCGTGATCATGGTCGGCTTCTCGATCGCCGCGATGTGGCTGGCCGCGCGAACGCTGCAGGGACGCGATTACGCGACGGCGTCCAAGGGCGCGTCGTCGTCGCGGCGGCGCCGTCTGGGCGCCGCGCAGGCGCTGCTCGCGTACGGCTGGATCGCGCTGGTGCTGGCGGTGGTGCTGTCGCCTCATGCCGGACTGCTGCTGCTGTCGTTCGCGAAGGTCTGGAGCTTCTCGGTGCTGCCCGACGCGTTCACGCTCGAGCACTATGCGACGGTGTT
>DATLGW010000208.1:0-3679 GCA_035540315.1 Burkholderiaceae bacterium
CCTTGCGGTGCGCTGCCGCCGGCGCCGGCGGCAGCGCACCGCAAGGAACGTCGCAGTCGGCCGGGCGGCTTGCGACGGCTGCGCGTCCCGGGTGCGCTGCAGGTGCCGCGGCCGGGGCATGGGCATGGACGCTGCTTGCGCTGCGGTAACGCGGCCGAATCGGCCGCCGTGTGCAAAGGAGTGAACGCGATGGCGCAGCACGAACGCAACGAGCCTCAGTCGCCGCAACCGGCTCCGTCCGGTCACCCCGATCCCGATCGTGACTCGAAGCCCGACCGCGACGAGCGGCACGACCAGGCGCGGCATCCGACGTCGCCGCCGGCGGGCGGCAAGCACAACGGCCACGGCGGCACGTCGCATTCGAGTTGACCGACGAGCAGAGTTTAGGGAGCCCCCGGCATGAAATCCGAACCCCGCGTGAAATCCGACTCGCAAGGGTCGATCGACGAAGGAACCAACCCGCAGATCAATCGCAATCGCAACCGGGACCGCGTCAGCGACCCCGGCAGTCCCCCGGACAGCGCGCGCACCGGCCAGCCCAGCGGCCGTCCCGACGATCCGGGTGCCGACCGCGGTCCACGTCCCGGGCCGGACACCGCGCGGGACAAGACGGTCGTCGATTGACGGACGACGCGGGCGCCGACCGCGCCCGCGTCGCTCTTCAGGTTCGCTGCGCGGCGCGCCGGTCGTCGGCGCCGTTGCGGTGGCGGTGCACCTCGCTCGCCAGCAGCAGCAGGCTGCCGATCAGCAACGGGATCACGAAGTAGACGATCCGGAACGCGATCAGCGCCCCGATCACGTCGCCCTCCCCGATCAGCGTCGAGATCACGTACTCGAGCACCCCGAGTCCGCCCGGGACGTGGCTGATCAGCCCGGCGACGTTGCCCATCACGTAAGCGGCGACCATCTTCAGATAGGTCGAAGCCGCTGCCAGCAGCTGGTGCAGCGTCGCGGCGACGAAGCCGAAGTTCAACGTGCCGATGCCGATCTGCGCCAGCGCGATCAGCGGCGACGGCAGGTACAGCCGGTGGCCGCGGATCGTCAGCGGGCGCCGCAGCTTCCACGACAGCAGCACGTACGCGGCCGACAGCGCCAGGCACAACACGCCGGCGGCGCGCGCGAGCGGCGAGGCCACGCCGAGCATCTCCTGCAGCGATTGCGGATGCAGCAGCAGCGCGATGCCCCCGAGCGTCATCAGGCCGAGCCCGACCGTGATCCCGCAGAACACGATGATCTTGCCGACCTCCACGCCGGTGAGCCCGAATCCGGAATAGAAGCGGTAACGCAGCGTGCCGCTGCTCAGCGCGGCCACGCCGACGTTATGGCCGATCGACAGGCTGACGAACGACGTCAGCAGGATCTTGCGGTACGGCAGCGAGCGGCCGGCGTAGCGAATCGCGAGCGTGTCGAAGCCGCTCAGGCATAGGTAGCTCGCTGCGGCGCAACCGAACGCCGCAGCGAGGTTCAGATGCGGAATCGCGGCGACCGACGCCAGCACGTCGGCCAACGAGTGGCCGCGGAACGCCCGATAGCCGAGATAAATCCCCAGGGGCAGCATGATCACGGGGATCAGTGCCGACCACTTCTTGAAGTCGACTTTCATGTCGTGCAGCGGTATCCGCCGATACCGCAAGCACGTCCCGCTCCCGCGCCGGACAGCGGCCGCCGGCTGTCAGCGCGCCGCGGTCGCCTTGCCGGGCAGGAACTGCGGCCGCTGCGCCAGCGGCGGCGTGCGCGGGTTGTCGATCATCGCGTCGAGCGTCTTCGTGTACAGGCGCTGCGCATCGCGCACGCTGCGCTTGCCGCTGATGATCTCGTGCGCGAGGTTCACCGCAATGATGTTCGACGCCTCGTTGTCGCAGCGCGCGATCAGCGTGTCGCGGTCGAGCGTGACGCGGCAGTGATCGGGAAGCACCAGCTCGCGGAACCGCTGTTGCGGATCGGGCCTGCCGGCCACCGGCGTCTTGCCGGGCGTGCGGCGCACCAAAGGCGGATACGTGATCCGCTGCTCCAGGATCTCCTTCGGCAGCACGCCGCCGGAGTCGGTCAGCCGATGGCGCACCTCGGTCCGATGCCACGGGCCGTTGACGTTCCACGCGACCCGTTCCTCCGATATTTCGTGGGGCGGACCGTAACGTTCGACCAGCGACTCGACCAGCGTCTGCATGAAACGCGGCCAATGCAGCGTGGCCGAGTACACGTCGAGCGGATATTGCGCCGTTGCGGTCCCGGAACGGACGGCCGCCGCGTCGTCGGTCGTACCGGCAGACATCGTCGGCCTCGGAGTGCCGCATCCGGCCAGCGCGGCGGCGGCAATGGCGACGGCGACGGCCATGGCGAGTTTGCGAGACATCGCAGAGTCCCCTTTCGCGTCGGTCGGCCCTGACGTGGCAATGCGCATGCCCCGCGAGCCGCACTCTCTGACCCGTTCGGGCCGGGCTGGGCCCGGAAGTTGCATCGGCTGCTCCCAAACCCACGACTTCGGAGGACTCAGTATGTTGCACCGAAAAATACCTGCCGTGAGCTTGTTAACGTGCGCGCTCACGCTGTCGGCTGCGCTGTCCGCCCATGCGGCCGATCCGGCAGCGCGCGCGCCGGTCGGGCGCGACGTGGCGGCGCGTCATTCCGACGCGCTGCGGCCGGTCAGCGTCGAGCACGTGCGGCTGGGCAAGCTGATCGGGCAGAACGTGCGCAACGCGGTCGGCGAGAACCTCGGCGAAGTCAAGGACGTCGTCGTCGATCTGCAGAACGGCCGTGTCGGCTATGCGGTCGTCGGCTTCGGCGGTTTCCTGGGTCTGGGCGAAAAGCTGTTCGCGTTCCCGCTGCAATCGTTCCAGCTGGTCGACTCGCGCGATCTGCGTGCGCCGGGTGCCCGCGTCATGGACAACGACGGCGTCCGCGGCGATCGCGGCCCGATCGGCACCGATCGCACGGCAGCCGAGCGTGCGGGGGATCGCGCAGCGCCGGCTGCGACGCATCCGAATTGGCGCCCCGGCGACGGTCCGACCGCGGCCGGTCGCAGCCCTGACCTGTTCGATCGCGTGCAGCTGGTGCTGAACGTGGACCAGGCGCGGCTGAAGGAAGCGCCCGGCTTCGACCGCAACCACTGGCCCGACTGGAACGACCCGCAGGTTCGGGCGGGAATCGACCGGTACCACGGCAGCGAGCGCGCCGCCGATGCGCGCGGGGTGGCGCCGCGGATGTACCGCGCCAGCAAGGTGCTCGACGCCGACATCAAGGATCGCGACGGCCGCGACATCGGCGACGTCGAGGACCTGGTGATCAACCTGCGCACCGGGCAGATCGAATACGCGGTCGTCGAGTTCGACCGCAAGTGGGCTCAGACCGACAAGCTGATCGTGGTGCCGCTGAACGCATTTCGCCGCGGCCAGGAACGCGACGAGTTCGTGCTGACGGCCGACCGCGAGCGGCTGCGCGATGCGCCGGCGTTCGACAAGCGCGCATGGCCCGAGCTCGACCGCGGCCCGTTCCGTGCCGACGTCGATCGCTACGTCGGCAGCTGGCGCGGCGCGCCGATCGTCGACCGCAGCGCGCCGGCGCGCGCGACCGATCGCGTGGCCGCGCCGCGCGCGGCGGGCGGTTCGGCGACGGTTGCCGACCTGCCGACCGACCAGCGGCGCTGACGCGGCAGCCGGCCGCGCCGCTGCCGCGTCAGCGC
>DATLGW010000209.1:0-1758 GCA_035540315.1 Burkholderiaceae bacterium
AACAAGGTGTCGAACGCGGTGCACCTGCGCTTCGACGTGCGCGCCTCGTCGTTGCCCGACGACGTCAAGGCGCGGCTGCTGCAGCTGCGCGACCAGCGCATCAGCGCCGACGGCGTCGTCGTGATCAAGGCGCAGCGCTTCCGCAGCCTGGAGAAGAACCGCGACGACGCGATGGCACGGCTGCGCGAGCTGGTGAGCGCCGCGGCGGCGGTTCCGAAGCCGCGACGGCCGACCCGCCCGACGCTGGCGTCGAAGCTGCGCAGGGTCGAAGAAAAGACCCGGCGCTCGCGGATCAAGGCGCTGCGAACCCGGCTCGACTGAGATCGGCCGCAGGCGGCCCGCCGCGAAATGCGGCGCGGATCAGGCGAGGCCTGCCGCGCGCACCGCTTGCGAGAACGGCCCGTGTGCACCGGCCCGGCGCCTGCGAGCGTCGTGCGACGGAACACCCTGCGGTAGCGGGACATGTCGTACGGCTCGGCCTTGTGCAGCGTCGTGCGGTTGTCCCAGACGACGAGGTCGCCCTTGCGCCACGCGTGGTAGTAGCAGAACTCGGGCCGGGACACGTGCTCGATCAGCGCCCGGTGCAGCGCCTGGCCTTCCTCGAGCGACATGCCGCTGATCTCGTTGCCTGCGTTCGCAGTGATGAACAGCGACCGCCGGCCACCGGCGTCCAGGTGCACGCGCACCAGCGGATGGCTGACCGGAGGCACCGCGTTCTTCTCGAAGTTCGTCAACGGCGGCAGGCTCGGGAACACGCGCCGGCCGTGCTCGTACGAGTGGACCATGTGCAGCGGCTCGATCAGCGCCTTCATCTGCGGCGACAGCGCCTCGTACGCGGCGACCATGTTCGAGAACGCGGTCCTGCCGCCTTCGGCCTGCGGCGGCATCACCTCGATGCCGTAGAGCAGCGATGCGTAGGAGGGCACGTAGCGGTACGAGCTGTCGGTATGCCACAGCGCGTTGACCTCATCCGATCTCTCGCAAGCGCTTCTCCTGCCGCCGGATCAGGCGCTCGATGTCGGCGACGTCGGCCGCGGTCAGCTTCGGTCCGGGCTTGCGGATCGCCGGCGATGCGATCGCTCCGCGCTTGGCGAGGATGTGCTTGCGAACCGCGAGCCCGATCACCGGTTGCTGCTCGTAGCGCGCCAGCGGCAGATAGGCGTCGAACAGGTCGTGCGCGCGTTCGACGTCGCCCGCAGCATGCGCGCGACACACGTCGACCATCATTTCCGGGTACGGAAACCCGGTCATCGCGCCGTCGGCGCCGCGGGAGAGCTCCTCGGGCAGGAACAGCCCGCCGCCGTTGCCGGTCAGGATCGAGAAGCGGCGCACGTCGCCGCGTTCGGTCGCGGCGCGATACGCGCTCAGCTTGTTCAGCCCCGGGCCCTCCTCGTGCTTGACCATCACGCAGCTCGGAATCGACTTCACGATCCGCAGCACGACCGACGCCGGCATCGTGACGCCGGTCGACACCGGATGGTCCTGCAGCGCGAAGCGCAGCGTCGGCCCCAGCGTCTCGGCGACGTTCTCGAAGTACGCGAAGATCTGGTCGTCGGACCGCAGCCCCGGCGTCGGCGCGACCATCACGCCGTCGGCGCCGGCATCGATCGAGCGCAGCGCGAGCTCGCGCATCGCCGCCAGGCCCGGCGACGACACGCCGACGATGACCGGAATCCGCCGATCGACGCGCCGGCACACCCGTTGCACGAACCGCAGCGACTCCTCGGCCGTCAACTTCGGCGCCTCTCCCATCACGCC
>DATLGW010000210.1:0-2771 GCA_035540315.1 Burkholderiaceae bacterium
GCGCTCGGCCCGTCGTATGCGGTCTCGACCCGGTGGCCGTGGATCCGCATCAGCTGCGCGAGGCTGCTGGCGGCATCGCGGTTGTCGTCGACGATCAGCAGCCGCAACTGCAGCGCCGGCGATTCGTCCGCGGGCGAAGCGCGATTTCCCGGTGCGACGGTCGTCGGCGTCACGCGCGGCAGGCGAAACGAAACCGTGGCACCCCGCCCGGGGCCGTCGCTGCGCGCCTCGACGCTGCCGCCGTGCAGCTCGATCAGCGTCTTCGCCAGCGCCAGTCCGAGCCCCAGGCCGCCCTGGGCCCGATCGACGTTTCGCGTACCCTGCACGAAGGGCTCGAAGATGTCCCGCATCAGCTCGGGCTCGATGCCGCTGCCGGTATCGGTCACGCTGATCCGGGCCTCGTGGGGCGTCGCGTCGACCTGCACGCGGATCGCGCCGCCTTCGGGCGTGTATTTGGCTGCATTGTTCAGCAGGTTGCTCAGCACCTGGATCAGCCGGATCGCGTCGCCGTCGACGGCCACTGCCTCTTCGGGCAGCTGAACCGTCAGCCGGTGACGCCGCTGATCGAGCAGCGGCCGGGTCTGGTCGATCGCAGCCGAAACCACCGCAGCAAGCGAAAGTTCGCTGCGGTTCAACGTGATCAACCCGCGCGTGATCCGGGACACGTCCAGCAGGTCGTCGACCAGCTTCGTCATGTGCATCGCCTGTCGAGCGATGATCTCGGTCGCGCTCGCCAGCCTTGGATCGTCGCCGGCGTGCGCGCGCAACAGGTGCGCGCCGTTCAGGATCGGCGCCAGCGGATTGCGCAGCTCGTGCGCGAGCATCGCGATGAACTCGTCCTTGCGCCGGTCTGCGACCTGCAGCGCGCTCGTCAAATCGGTCAGCTTCTCGCGCTCGCGCAGCAGCGTCGAATGCTGCTCGTTCAACCGATCGAGCATCTCGTTGATCGATGCCGCAAGCCCCGCGACCTCCGCACTGCCGGTGACCGGCGCGCGTTCGGTGGGCAGGCCGCTGCCGATCAGTCGGCGCGCGAACGCGTCGAGCCGTTGCAGGTCTCCGGTCAACACTCGTGCCAGCCGCATCCCTGCCAGCACCAGAGCGCCCAGCAGCGCAAGCGTCACGGCCAGCACGGTCAGGTACTGCGGGGCCAGGCTCAGCGAGGACATGCTGGGGACGTTCGGTCCGCGCACGCGGAATCCGAGCGATTCGAATACTGCCGGGGCTGCGACCGGCGACGACGCGTCGCCGTCGGAATTCGGGGCTCCCGCGGCGCGCCCGTTCCACTCCAGGTGCAACGCGCCGCTCGGGTACATGTCTTCGATCCCGATCTTGTACAGCACCGCGCCCTCGGCCGAACGGGTGCGGAAGTACACCAGCGGCTCGAACGCGACCAGCTCGTGCCGGTCCTCGCCGGCGCTGAAGATTCGCGCTGCGCGCTGGCCGCCTTCGAGCGCCTTGCTGAACCATCCGAGCTGCTCGGGCGTGAAGCGCGCGATGCCGTTGCTGGCAATCTCCTGGCCTTCGAAGTCGGTGAACAATACCTGCACCGGGATCCCGTTGACCTGGCGGATCGCTCCCAGGTACGGCACGAGGTAAGTCTCGCGGCCGGCGCTGTCGACCAGGCCGCTCGCCAGGATCGAGCTGGCCGACACCTCGAGCATCCGGTCGGCCAGCGCCTGCAGGTGATGCGCGACGGCGGCCGCGTGCATCTCGCGCTCCCTGGCCGCGAGCTCCCGAAGCGCCTGCTGGTGCTGCCGCTCGATCAGCCACCATGACGCGGTCGCCGTGATCAGCAGCGCAACCGCGCCCAGGCCCGCGGCCGCCACCGCGAACCGGCGCGCCAGGCTTCCCCGTGCCGCGCCCCGGCCGACCACAGCCGGCGAAGCGGCGGAGGGTTCCGGTTCGCTCGTCATGTTTCGGAGGGAATCAGCGCGCCGTCGCGGGCGCGGTAACGGGCCATCAGCAGCTGCTGCTCGTCCAGCGCCTCATGACGGGTGCGCGTGAACGGCGGCGCGTAGCGCTTGATCAATCCGTCGTACAGCGGCACCTGCTCGAGTGCGTCGCGCACGGCCGCCCGATCGGTGCTGCCTGCGAGCTCGAGCGCCCGCGCCAGAATGTGGGTCATGTCGTACGCATGCGCAACTCCCACGGGACTTTCGATGTCCTCGATCCGGCGCACGCCGAACTGCGCGGCAGTCGCGAGAAAGCGCTGCAGCGGCTGCGGGCCTGCGGTGAAGAAGCTGAATGTCTGCACGACCGAGAAGTCGACGGCTTCGAGCGCCGGACCCGCCGCCTCGGCGAAACGGCCGCCCGTCACGCCCCAGTGGCTGATCACCGGCACTCGCTGCGGCGGCGGCAGGGCCGCCATTTCGCGGACCAGCAGCGCCCCCTCGTCGTCGTTCGCGATCAGCACGATCGCCTGCGCGCCGGCTGCGACCAGCTTCTGGTAGCGATCGATCAGCGACTTTTCCTGCCAGTTGAACCATGCGTTCGCGACGATCTGAGGCTCACGGCTGCCCAACATGTGTCGCTCGGCGGCTGCCAGGTTGCTGCGGCCCCACGACGTGTTCGTCAGCAGCAGTCCGACCCGCAGGATGCCGCGCCTGCGCGCGGTCTGCAGCATGAACGGCATCGCCAGGCTGTCGCGCAGCGACAGCCGGAACACGTAATTCGGTGTCATGCCGTTGTCGATGATCGCGTCGGCGGCCGACCACACCGCCAGCATCGGCAGCTCGTAGCGCCGCAGCAGCGGCAGCTGCTGCGGCGCTACG
>DATLGW010000211.1:0-5892 GCA_035540315.1 Burkholderiaceae bacterium
GATCCGGCGCGTCGCGCTCGCGTTGCAGCGCATCGAGCCGCTGCAGTGCCGGCGCGACGCGCCGGATCCGCTCGAGCTGCTTTTCGCGCCCGGCGCGCCGCCTGCCACGCGCTCGCGCTGACCGACGCCTGTCGCAGCGCCGTGGCTGCGGCGTCATGGCGATCGAGCGCGGCGTAATAAGCGGCATCGCGCCGCTTGCGTTCGCCCCACAGCAGTCGCGCATCGGCCTCGAGCCGCTCGCGGATTCGATGCAGGCCCGCGACGCCCGCCGCAGCCTGGAACAGCATCTGGCCGACGTCGCCGGCGCTGTCGAGGATCTCCTTGCCGCCGGTCACCAGCGTCGCGTAGTCCAGGCCGTACATCCGCTCGAAGAAGTCGCGATCGGTGTGACCGAGCCAGTTGGCGAGCTCGGTTTCGGAGAAAACGCGGCCGGCGGCATCGACCAGCGGATTCTTGGCGCGCTTGAAACGCTGGAACTCGAACGTGCCGACGCCGTTCTCGAGCACGCCGCCGATCCGCATCTCCGACAGGCCGTGCCGGAAACCGTACTTGGAGCGCGGATGGATGCCGTAGAGCAGATCGAGCAGCGCCTGGCGCAGCGTCGATTTGCCGGCCTCGTTCGGCCCGTACACGACGTGCAGATCGCAGTCGCGCTTCGGAAAGCTCAACGAGCGGTCGCTGAACTTGCCGAAGCGGGCCAGCTCGAGCCGGGCGATGCGCATCGGCCGCGTCAGTGCTCGTGCGGCTCGCGGGCGATCCGATCGATCAGCGTCGGCCCGACCTCCTCGATCAGCGCCGCAAGGTCTCCGCGGCGCAGCGCATGCAGCGCCGGCACGTCCTGGCGCAACACATCGGGCGGCAGCTTCGCGAGCAGCGGATCGAAGTCGCGGGCGAGCGACGATACGAACTGCGGATCGGCCGACGCGTTCGCAAGCAGCGCCTGCAGGTCGGCAAGCGCGTCGGCGCGCGCGGCAATCGTCGCCGACTCGAGCACCGGTTGGGTCTCGACCCGGATTCCCTCGATCCACAGATGGTCTCGGTCGACGATCATCGCCTGCGCGACGAGGTCTGCCCGCAGCGCGAGCGCCTGCCCGAACAATTCCGCGTGCGCGGGAGAACGTCCGGTCAGCACGACCCGGCAGGCGAGCGGTCGGCCGTCGGCGTCCGACAGCAGCTGCTCGAGAAACTCGCCCACCTGCGCGACGACCTCGGCACGGGTGGTCGCCGCCGATACGTCGATGCGTGCGAGCTGCCAGCGGACCACGTCGACCAGCAGCCGATCGGGGCGCTGCAGCTCGCCGTGCTCGCAGCGCACCAGCAAAGCGCCGCGGGGGCCGCACTCGCGCACGTTGCGGCCCTGCAGGTTGCCGGAGAACGCGACCCACGGCGCCTCGGACAGCACGTCCCACTCGTGCACGTGCCCGAGCGCCCAGTAGTGCATGCCGAGGTTGCGCAGCTGATCGAGCGTGCACGGCGCGTAGTGCGCGTGCGCCGCGTGGCCTTCGAGCGCCGTGTGAAGCATCGCGATGTTCAGGCAACCCTCGACCGGCGCATAGGCCGCGGCCAGGTTCTGCGTCGTCGCCGCCTGCCGAAAGCTCTGGCCGTGAATGGCGACCTTCAGGTCGCCGACGACGATCTGACGGGTGTCGGGGCGATCGGCTCGGAACACGTGAACGTTCGGCGGCAGCGGCAGCGAGCGCGTCATCTCGTGTTCGGCATCGTGATTGCCGCGCAGCACGAACGCGCGCACGTTCGCCGCGTTCAGTCTCGCCATCTCGCGCACGAAGAACATGCCGGTGTTGAAGTCGCGCCACGCGGTGTCGAACACGTCCCCGGGCAGCAGCACGAAATCGACCTGCTCGGCGAGCGCGCAGTCGATCAGGTTTCGAAATGCGCTGCGGGTCGCGGTGCGCAACAGCTCGACCGGCGCCTCGTCGTGCGCCGACAGCCCGGCCATCGGACTGTCGAGATGGATGTCGGCGGCATGGATGAACTTCATCGGGCGGTACTCGTGCAGCGAAGTCTGCCGGCAACCGGGCTCACAGGATGAGCCCGGACGGATCCCGCGGCCGGCGCTGGCAGGCAACGGCGAGCCGCGCGCCGCGGTCCGGCAGGCGTCGTGGACGGGGTCGGCGGCACCACTATATCTAGTGTCCCATGGATATCGGACACGGCAAGTATAGTGTGTGACGACGGCCGACACAATCGGCGATCCAGCCTTTCGGGACGTCTCGTCGGAGCCGACAGCGCGCTGTGCCGGAATCGGGCGCGGAATACCCTCATTCGCGGCTATCATGACCCGGACTGCCGACTCCGACCGCGAACGATGGACCGCCGCATTTTCCTGAACGGACTGGCCGCCGCCTCGATCGTCGGCGCCTGGCCGCTTGCACCCGCCGCACAGACGCCGCACACCCACCGGCACCGCTTCGACGATGCGCAGCGTTGGGCGCAGATCTTCGATGATCCCGCGCGCGATGCGTGGCAGCGACCGCACCAGGTGATCGAGGCGCTCGCGCTGGCGCCGGACGCGATCGTTGCCGACATCGGCGCCGGCACCGGCTACTTCGCAGTGCGCCTCGCGCACCGCGTGCCCCAGGGGCGCGTCTACGCAGTCGACACCGAGCCCGACATGGTCCGGCACCTGGCCGA
Organism: Burkholderiaceae bacterium; assembly: GCA_035540315.1. GTDB lineage: Bacteria > Pseudomonadota > Gammaproteobacteria > Burkholderiales > Burkholderiaceae_E > DATLGW01. Next base: position 2,653 of record DATLGW010000211.1, read on the forward strand.
GCGAGCGAAGCGCGACGGGTTGGCGAACCTGACGCCGATCGAGGCGCGGGCAGACGATCCGAAGCTGCCGCAGCCGGTCGACCTGGCGCTGTTCGTCAACGTGTACCACCACATCGAGCGACGCCCGCAGTACTTCCGGCGGATTGCCGATACGTTGAAGCCCGGCGGGCGTATCGCGATCATCGATTTCACGCTCGATTCGCCTCAGGGGCCGCCGAAGGCCACGCGGATCGAGCCGCAACGGGTGAAGTCCGAGATGGCCGAAGCCGGTTACACGCTGGCGGGCCAACACGGATTTCTGCCGCACCAGTACTTCCTGGTGTTCGCGAGCGATCGCAGGTAGCGCCGAGTTCCTGGGCGATGCGCGCGTGTCGCCTCAGTCGCTGCCCAGGATCGCGTGCAGGCTCTGCTTGCGCGTCAGCGCATCGCGCCAACGGTCGCCGGTCGCGGAGAGCCGCCCGACCGCATTCGACAGACGGAAGTCGAGCGGATGCGCGTTCCTCAGTTCGTCCCATGCGAGCGGCATCGACACCGGCGCTCCCGCCGCGCCGCGCGGGGAGTAAGCGACGTTCAGCGTCTTGCCGCGCACGTTCATGTTGTGGTCCATGAAGATCTTGCCGGTTCGCTTCGGCACGCTCCATTCCATCGTGATGTCCTGCGGATGCAGGCGCATCAGGTGCCGTCCGACGAGCTCCGAGATCCTCCGCGCCTGGTCGAAGTCGATCGTGCGCTCGATCGGAACGAACACATGCAGCCCGGTCTTGCCCGAGGTCTTGACGATCGGCTCGAGCGACATCGTCGCGAGCAGGTCGCGCAGCCGGAATGCGACTTCCTTGCCTTTCTCGAACGCGACCGTGTTCAGCTCGGGCTCGGCGCCGGCAGCTTCCTTCCCGGAGTAGATGTACGGATCGATATCGAAGATCACGTAGTCGGGGAAGTTCAGCACCGAACGCTCGAGCGCTTCGAGCGAGCTTGCGTAGTCGCGGGTCGGTGCGGACGTGTCCGGCCCGGCCTTCGCGCGCGAATGCCAGACGTGGAACTCGAGCGTTCCGGATTGCGCGAGCCACAGCAGCGTCGGCAGGTTGTTGCACAGCAGGTATTCGTGGCTTTCGTCCTTGTGCTCGGAGAAAACGACGATGCTGTCGACGAATGCGGGGCGGCGCTGCTCCCAGTGCTTCTGATAGAAGCGCTGACCGTCGATGCCGTCGGGCATCCGGATCATCGTCAGCGGCCGATCGGCCAGGTGCGGCAGCATGTACGGCGACACCTGCGCAAGGTAACGCAGCAGATCGCGTTTGGTCTGTGCCGGCTGCTTCAGCGCCGGCTCGGCAGGCCAGTAGACGCGGTCGAGGTGCGTCAGCCGGATCTCGTGCGGCCCGACCGCGAGCGTGAATCCCGGCTTGGGGTTGCGCAGCTGCGCGACGACGTCGTCGATCAGCGACGACTGCGGGTCGTCGCGCCCGCCAAGGCCGCGGCTGCGCGTGGCCGGCGGGCCAGCGGTGCCGGGCGCTCGGCGCGACCGTGGCAGCGGCGCGCCGTGTCGAGGCGGCGCGCCTTGGCGCGACGGCGGTGGCTCTTGCCCTGCGGGCGGGGACTCGACCGGCACTGCAGACGCCGCATCCGGCGAGCGCCGCACCGATTTCGGGTCGACGTCGTCGCGCAGGCGCAGGAACACCGGCGCGCGCAGCCGGCTATCGTCGGTCCAGCCCTGGAAGCGGACCTCGGCGACGAGCTCGGGGGCCACCCACGTCGTCGGCGCATGCAGGTCAGGCCTGTTCTCGAACGGGCAGCTGCGGACCTTCAGCGCGTCGAGGCGCGCCTTGAGCACCGGGACCGACTCGGCGTCCAATCCCGACCCGACGTGCGACGCGAAAACGAGCCGGCCGTGCTCCCAGATGCCGACCAGCAGCGCGCCCAGCGGCTCGCGGGACCCCTTGCCTTTCGTGTAGCCGCCGATCACGAACTCGGCGCTGTCGAACGCCTTGACCTTCACCCAGGCGCCGCTGCGCCGGCCAACCTCGTAGCGGCTCGAGGTGCGCTTGCCGATCACGCCCTCGAAACCCGCTTCGATCGCCGCGGCATGCAGCGCGACGCCGTCCTCGGTCGAGTGCACGAGCTGTACGCGGGCCGACGGCAGCAGGCACTGCGCGAGCCAGCGCCGCCGGTCGGCGTACGGGGCACCGCGCAGGTTGCAGCCGGCGAAGTGCAGCAGGTCGAAGCAGTAGTAGATCGCGCGTTCGGCGTCGGCGCTGCGGTTTTGCATCGCGTTGAACGACGGACGCCCTTGCGCATCGAACGCGACGATTTCGCCGTCGAGCACGATCGCCGCCACGTCCTGCCGGGCGAGCTCGGCGCACAGCAGCGGAAAATCCGCCGCGAGCGCCAGACCGCCGCGGCGTGAACGCAGCGTCACCTGGCCGTCTTCGACGATCGCGATCGCCCGGTAGCCGTCGAGCTTCGGCTCCCAGACCCAATCCGCGCGATTGAACGGCGCCGGCGCGGGCTGCGCGTGCATCGGCGCGAGCGTCCGGGGCAGCGGCTCGCGCGGACCGTCGGCGGCAAGCCGCTCTGCGGCCAATCGATGTGCCGGCACCCAGGTCGGATCGCCGATCGCAAGCCCCGACAGCACCGAGCGATTGCGCGCGGTGACGTCTTCGGCGGACGCGAAGCGGTCTTTGTGCTTGAGCAGCAGCCAGCTCTTGCGGTCGGACGTGCGCACCAGCGCGAACGAACCCTTGAGCTTCTCGCCGCGCAATGTGATCGACAGCTTGCCCGCCTGCAGCGCAGCGCGGATTCGCTGCTGCGCCTCGTCGCGATCGTGGTACCAGAACTCGCCGCCTTCGTCGGGCGAGTACACGCCGCAATCCCAGACGATCACGTTGCCCGCCCCGTACTGCTTCGGCGGGATCACGCCCTCGAACGACGCATAGTCGAACGGATGGTCCTCGGTGGGGACCGCGAGCCGCTTGTCGGCCGGGTCCAGCGACGGGCCATTGGGCACCGCCCACGACTTGAGCACGCCATCGCACTCGAGCCGGAAGTCGTAGTGCATCCGCCGCGCCGCATGCTGCTGCACGACGAACAGCAGCGGCCCGCGGCGCGACGCAGGCACCGTGGGCGGCGGCTCCGGTGTCGCATCGAAGCTGCGCTTCGCGGAGTACTCGGCCAGGTCCGATCTGCCCACGTGTGCGCCGTCGCTACGTCGATCGGACATTGTATCGACGGGGGTCGTCGGAGCGG
>DATLGW010000212.1:0-7758 GCA_035540315.1 Burkholderiaceae bacterium
CCCTCGCGCCACGCCAGCATCGCGAGCAGGATCGGCGCCGGCAAGCCGTAGCGGAATGCCGTCAGGTGGAATGCGTCGACGTGGGCGAATGCCGATTTCGCGATCGGAAACTGCGTGCCCCAGATCAGCCCGGTGACGAACGCGAGCGCGAGCCCGCCGGTGAAGCCGGGATTCAACGGCGCGTCGGATCGCCGACGCCGGCAACCTGGCGGTAGCGTCCGGTGATCGCGGCCATCTCGTCGACGCCGATCAGATCCTCGATCCGCTCGAACGGCCGATCGCCGCTGCGCAGATGGACCTCGCGCAGGATCGCATCCGGCGGGTCGCGCCGGTTCATCAGCACGACCTGCGTGGTCGCCGCGACCCGCACCTGGTCGTAGTCGCGCAGCGCCGGCTCGCCGACGCCGTGGCGCCGCAGGCAGTCGGCAAGGTAGCCGGCGTCCAGGATCGCCTGGCCGGCGCCGTTGGAGCCGCGCGGCACCATCGGATGCGCGGCGTCCCCGAGCAGCGTCGCGCCACCGAACGTCCAGGTCGGCAGCGGATCCTGGTCGACCATCGGATATTCGAGCACCGACTCGGCGCGCCGGATCAGCTCGGCCACGTCGAGCCAATCGAAATGCCAGTCGGCGAACGCCGGAAAGAAGTCCTCGAGCCGGCCGGCGCGGTTCCAGTCGCGCCGCACCGGTTGCGGCGATTCGATCTCGGCGACCCAGTTGATCAGCTGGCGCCCGTGTCCGTCGACGTCGTCGCGGATCGGGTAGATCACCATCTTTCCGACCGACAGCCAGCCGGCGCGCACCATGCTGGCGCCGGTCAGGAACGGCTCGCCGATCGTCACGCCGCGCCACATGTTGACGCCGGAGTAGCGCGGCGGGCCCTCGTCCGGGTAGAACTGCCGCCGCACGACCGAATGGATGCCGTCGCAGCCGACCAGCACGCGGCTGACGGCCGGCGGCAACGGCGTATCGGCCGGATCGACGAACTGCGCGAGCACCGTATCGCCGCGCTGCTCGATGCCCGTGCAGCGATGGCCGGCGACGACCGCGTCGTCGCCGAGCCGCTCGCGCACTGCGCGCAGCAGCACCGTCTGCAGATCGCCGCGGTGGATCGACAGCTGCGGATGCTCGAAGCCGGCGAAGCGGCCGGTCGGCTCGGAGTAGATGTACTGGCCGAAGCGGTTGAAGAAGATCTGCTCGCGCGTTGTCACCGCGACCTGCGCCAGCGCATCGAGCAATCCCAGCCGCGCCAGATGCTTCGTCGCATGCGGCAGCAGGTTGACTCCGACGCCCAGCGGCCGGATCTGCGCGGCCGCTTCGTAGACGCGGCAGCCGATCCCGGCGTCGTGCAGGCACAACGCGAGCGTCAGCCCGCCGATGCCGGCGCCGATGATCGTCACGTCCTGCGTCATTCGCTTCTCCGCGCTGCCGGCGCCGCCGATCAGTCGGCAGTGATCTTCGCGCGCGCGACAACGTCCGCCCAGCGCTGCGCATCGCGCTCGACCAGCGCAGCGAACTCCTGCGGCGTCGACGTCGCCGGCACCATCCCCTGCGACTCGAACGCCGCCTTCACCTGCGGCGACGCGAGCGCGGCATGGATCTCGCGGTTGAGCCGTTCGACGATCGGCGCCGGCGTGCCCCGCGGCGCGAACACGCCGTACCACATCTCGACGTCGACCTCCTTCAGGCCCGCCTCGCGCAACGTCGGCACGTCGGGCGCCTGCGGCACGCGCTCCGGACTGCTGATCGCCAGCGCACGCAGCTTGCCGGCCTTCACGTGCTGCAGCCCGACGTGCACCGGCAGGAACATCGTCTGGATCTGGCCCGACAGCAGATCGGTCACCGCGCCGGCGGTGCCGGTGTACGGCACGTGCAGCAGCTCGGCACCGGTGGTCGCGCCGAACAGCGCCATCGCCATGTGATGCGGCGTGCCCACGCCGGGCGAGCCATAAGTGAGCCTGCCCGGCTGCTGCTTGCCGACCGACACCAGCTCGGCGACCGACTGCACCGGCGCCTTCGGGTGCACGACCAGCATCAGCGAGCCCCACGACGTCAGCGTGATCGGCGTCAGGTCGCGGACCGGGTCGTACGGCAGCTTCCGATACAGGCTGCGGTTCATCACCAGCGTGTTCACCGACACCAGCAGCGTGTGCCCGTCGGGCTGCGCGCGCACGACCGCCTCGGTGCCGATGTTGCCGCTCGCGCCGGGGCGGTTCTCGACGATGACCGGCTGGCCGAGCCGCTCGGACAGCTGCGGCCCGATCGTGCGCGCGACGAGGTCGATGCCGGTGCCCGGCGTGAACGGCACCACCAGCCGGATCGTCTGCGTCGGCCATGCGGCCGCGGTTCCGGCAGCCGTCATCGAAGCCGACAGCACTGCCGCCCATGCCAATCGCTTGATCATCGATGCCTCCGTTGCAGCCCGTGCTGCGCCAGGTCGGGATGTCGGCCGACGCGCGACGATTGCACCGCGCGACCGTCGACCCTGTCAAGGCGAACGAATTCCCGGTCGGGCGCAGGGCCGGTTGCCGTTCGGGCGATAATTGCGCGATGGCGATCGAAGGTTTCGGCCACGGCATCTACGCCGTGGACTCCGGGTACGTGCGTCCGCAGTTCGACGCGATCCACCTGCTGGTGCACCGGAGCCGCGTCGCGATCGTCGATACCGCGACCCGGCGCAGCGTGCCGGCGGTGATGGCGGCACTGGAAGAGCTCGGGCTGCAGCCGACGCAGGTCGACTACGTGCTGCTGACCCACGTGCATCTGGACCACGCCGGCGGCGCCGGTGCGCTGCTGCAGCGGCTGCCCAACGCGGTGCTGACCGTGCATCCCCGCGGCGAGCGGCACATGATCGACCCGACGCAGCTGTGGTCGGCGACCGCGCAAATCTACGGCAGCGAACAGGCCGAGCAGATGTACGGCGAGCCGGTGCCGGTGCCCGCCGAGCGGATCGTGCAAACGCCCGAAGGCGCGACGGTGGCGCTGGCTGGCCGCACGCTGGAATTCTTCGACACCCCGGGACATGCGCGTCATCACGTGGTGATCCGCGACACGCACACCGGCCATCTGTTCACCGGCGATACGTTCGGCGTGTCGTATCGGGAGTTCGACATCGACGGGCGCGCATTCATCTTCCCGGCGTCGACGCCGACGCAGTTCGACGCCGCGGCGCTGCAGCGGTCGATCGACCGAATCCTGCTGCTTGCGCCCGAGGCGGTGTACCTGACGCATTATGCGCAGGTGCGCGACGTGCCGCGGCTGGGCGCGCGGATGAAGCACCTGATCGACTGCTACGCCGAGATCGCGCTGGCCGCCACCGGGCAAGGCGCCGATCGATTGCAGCAGATCGAGCCGGCGATGACGCAGCTGCTCACCGACGAGCTGCGCGCGCACGGCGTCGGCTGGCCCGAGGAGCGGATCCGCCAGATGCTCGACGCCGACATCCGGCTGAACAGCGCCGGGTTGCTCGACTGGCTCGATTCGCGCGATCGCTACGAGGCTGCTCGATGAACCGGTTCTGGCTCGACGCCGTCATGCTGACGCTGACCAGCGCCCAGACCATCGCGATGCGCTGCTGGCTGATGTGGCCGCACGCAGGGCGCGCGAGCGGCTGGCAGCGGCGCGAGGCGGCTGCGATGGTCAGCGAGAAAGTCGCGGCACTGAACGAGGCCGGCATCGATGCGGCGCTGCTGATGTGGCGCAGCTGGCTGGCGCCGTGGACGATCCTCGCGCCACGCGCCAGCGCGGGCGCGCTGCGGCCGTGGCTGTCGCGGACGCGGCGCAACTCGCGTCGGCTCGCGCGCCGGGTCGCGCATCCTCGGATCCCGCGCGCGCGCTGAAACCGGCTTCCCCGGCGAACCCGCCGCGACGCCGCGATTGCGGCGCGTTATCTCGTCGATAGCAAGAATCAAGTTCCGCGCTGCGCTCGGGCAGCCTACGATTGCCGAAACATCACGGAGTTCGTCATGCCCGACAAGCAGCACAGCCAAAGCGTCAGCGAAAGCGAGAACCCGGCCATCCCGGCCCCGATGCCCAAGCGAACGCGGCCGAGGACGAACCAGGATTGGTGGCCGAACCAGCTGGACCTGTCGGTGCTGCACCAGAATTCGCATCTGTCGAATCCGATGGAGGAGGAGTTCGACTATGCGGAGCAGTTCCGATCGCTCGATGTGGAAGCGCTGAGGAGCGACCTGCTCGAGGTGATGACGAAATCCCAGGACTGGTGGCCTGCGGACTACGGTCATTACGGGCCGCTGTTCATCCGCATGACATGGCACGCCGCCGGCACGTACCGCATGGCCGACGGCCGCGGCGGCGGCGGCGAAGGCCAGCAGCGATTCGCGCCGCTGAACAGCTGGCCCGACAATGCGAACCTCGACAAGGCCCGGCGGCTGCTGTGGCCGATCAAGAAGAAGTACGGCCAGAAGGTCTCGTGGGCGGATCTGCTCGTGCTGGCCGGCAACGTGGCGATGGAATCGATGGGCTTCAGGACGTTCGGCTTCGGCTTCGGCCGTCCCGACGTGTGGGAACCCGAGAACATGTATTGGGGACCCGAGGACGAATGGCTGGGCGACGAGCGCTACAGCGGCGACCGCCAGCTTGCCGCACCGCTCGCGAACGTCCAGATGGGCCTGATCTACGTCAACCCCGAGGGCCCGGCGGGCAGACCCGATCCGACGGCGTCCGCACGGGACATCCGCGACACGTTCGGCCGGATGGCGATGAACGACGAGGAAACCGTCGCGCTGATCGTCGGTGGGCACACGTTCGGCAAATGCCATGGCGCCGCACCCGCGGTGGGGAATGTCGGACCGGAACCCGAGGCCGCGCCGCTCGAGGCCCAAGGGCTGGGCTGGAAGAACCGTCACGGCAGCGGCAAAGGCGGCGACGCGATCACCAGCGGGCTCGAGGGCGCGTGGACCGACAATCCGACGAAGTGGGACAACGGGTTCCTCGAGAACTTGTTCAGGTACGAGTGGGAGCTCACGACCAGCCCTGCGGGCGCGCACCAGTGGACGCCGAAGAATCCCGGCGCGCACCGTACAGTGCCGGATGCGCACGATCCGGCGAAGCGGCACCCGCCGATGATGCTGACCTCGGACCTGGCGCTGAAGGTCGATCCGATCTACGCGCCGATCGCCAAGCGCTTCCACGAGAACCCGGACCAGCTGTCGGATGCGTTCGCCAAAGCCTGGTTCAAGCTGCTGCACAGGGACATGGGACCGCGCTCGCGGTATCTGGGGCCCTGGGTTCCGGAGCCGCAGCTCTGGCAGGATCCAGTGCCGCCGGTCGATCATCCGCTGGTCGACGAGCAGGACACCGCGACGCTGAAGCAGGCGCTGCTGAGCTCGGGCCTGTCGATTCAGGACCTGGTTTTCGTTGCCTGGGCCTCGGCCGCGAGCTTCCGCGGCACCGACAAGCGCGGCGGCGCGAACGGCGCGCGGATCCGGCTGGCCCCGCAGAAGGATTGGGACGCGAACCAGCCGTCGCGGCTCACCAGGGTGCTGAAGACCCTGGACCGGATCCGGACGGACTTCGATCGCGCGCAATCCGGCGGCAAGAGGATCTCGCTTGCCGACCTGATCGTGCTGGGCGGATGCGCAGCCATCGAGCAGGCGGCTCGCGACGCCGGCCAGCACGTTTCGGTGCCGTTCGCCGCAGGCCGCACCGACGCGTCCGACGCGCAGACCGATTCGGCCAGCTTCGCCGTGCTCGAGCCGATCGGCGATGGGTTTCGCAACTACCTCCGAGACGAAGACCCGCTGTCGCCGGAGACCCGCCTGCTGGACCGGGCGAACCTCTTGCAGCTGACGGCGCCGGAGATGACGGTCCTGGTCGGCGGCATGCGGGTGCTCGATTCGAACCACGGCCAGTCGAAGCATGGCGTGTTCACCGACCGCCCGGGACAACTGACGAACGATTTCTTCGTGAATCTGCTCGACATGAGCACCGCGTGGCGGCCTTCGGCGTCACACAAGAACGTGTACGAAGGCAGCGATCGCCGCTCCGGCGCTGTCAGGTGGACCGCGACCGCCGCCGATCTCGTGTTCGGCGCGCACTCTCAGCTTCGCGCGCTGGCCGAGGTCTATGCAAGCGATGACGCACAGCAGAAATTCCTGCGCGACTTCGTGCGCGCCTGGAACAAGGTGATGAATTTGGACCGCTACGATCTCGTGTCCCAGGGCAGCGCGGGTCGCGCACGCGCGAGCACGGGCGACAGTCGCCGGGCGTGACGGGCGGCTAATCGGGTTCCTGCCGCGGCGCCGCATCCGGCAACGGATACGCGCGCCACAGCTGCGAATCGTCGATTCCGCCCTGCCCGCGCGCCGACAACGTGACGAACTGCTGGTATGCGACCGACGACAGCGGCAGCGGGAAGTTCAGCGCGCGACCGGTGTCGAGCACCAGCCCGAGGTCCTTGACGAAGATGTCGACGGCGCTGTTCGTCGGCGGCGCTTCCTGCAATGCGCGCGGGCCGCGGTCGCCCATCATCCAGCTCGAGGCGGCGCTGCGCGTGTACACCTCGAGCAGCCGCGCCGGGTCGAGCCCGGCACGCCGTCCCAGCGCCAGCGCCTCGCCGAGCGCAACCAGGTGCACGCCGCACAGCAGCTGGTTGATCGTCTTGACCGTCGAGCCGGCGCCGTGCGTTTCGCCGAAGTCGTACACGTGCTGACCGATCGCATCGAGCAGCGGCTGCGCGCGGCGCATCGCGTCGCGCGGACCGGACGCCATCACCGACAGCGTGCCGTCGCCGGCGCGCAATACGCCGCCGGAAACCGGCGCATCGACCATCGCCAGCCCCCGCTGCGCGAGCGTCGCGCCCAACGCGGCGGCGAAGCTCGCCGGCACGGTCGCGCATTGGACCAGCACCGCGTCGGCACCCATCGACTCGGCCACGCCGTCGCGGCCGAGCACGACTGCCTCGACCTGTGCCGCGTTGACGACGAAGGTCACGATGACGTCGGCGCCTGCCGCCGCCTCGCGGGGGCTGCCGGCGCGACGGCCGCCGGCGGCTGCGAGCGCCTCCAGCGGCTGCGTGCGCAGGTCGGCGCCGCAGACGTCGAAACCGCGCGCGAGCAGATTGCGCGCGCATGCGGCGCCCATCGCCCCCAAGCCGATCACTGCCACTTTCATCGTGTCGCCGCTCCGCTTCAGTCGATCTCGAGCAAGGCCCGCACGTGCAGCTCGACGCTGCGTGCCATCGCGGACAGGTTGTAGCCGCCCTCGAGCACCGACACCAAGCGCCCCTCCGACAGCGCGTTCGCCGCGTCCACCAGCTGCCGCGTGACCCAGCCGTAATCGGCATCGGCCCATCCGAGATGGCTCAGGTCGTCCTCGCGGTGCGCATCGAATCCGGCCGACACGATGATCAGCTGCGGCGCGAACTCGCGCAGCGCCGGCAGCCACACGGTCTGGACCGCCTCGCGCATCGCGCTGCCGTCCGAATACGGCGACAGCGGCACGTTGCGCATGTTCGGCCCCCGCGGCCGCTCGCCGCTGTACGGATACAGCCGCGACTGGAAAGTCGACACCATCAGCGTGCGGTCGTCGCCGGCCAGGATGTCCTCGGTGCCGTTGCCGTGGTGGACGTCGAAATCCACCACCGCGACCCGCTGCAGCCCGAGCGCATCGAGCGCATGACGCGCCGCAACGGCGACGCCGTTGAAGAAGCAGAAGCCCATTGCCGCGCCGCGGGTCGCGTGGTGACCGGGCGGGCGCACGTTGCAGAACGCCCGCTTGTAGCCGTCGCGGATCACCAGCT
>DATLGW010000213.1:0-5256 GCA_035540315.1 Burkholderiaceae bacterium
GCTTCACCCTGTGCGGCTTCGCGCTGCTGTTTCGGCATGCGCAGGGCGCCGTCCTGGCGCTGAGTCGAGGCTGCGCGGCGCTCGTCGTGCTGATATCGGCCATCGTGCTGGTGCAAACGGCGTTGGGACTCGACTTCGGCCTCGATCAGCCGATGCTGCATTCGTGGCTCGCCGATGGCAATCCGCATCCTGGAAGGATGGCGCCCAATGGAGCCGCGGCGCTGCTGGCCGCAGGGCTGGCGCTGGCGTTGTGGGATCCGGCGCGTCGGCGCCGGCTCGTGCCGCAGGTGCTGGCGACGATCGTCCTGACGATCGGCGTGCTGGGGCTGGTCGCGTACACGAGCCTGCTGGACCTCGCCTACACGTGGTTCAGGTTTCCGCGGATCTCGATTGCAGGGGCGGCTGCGACGATCCTGCTGGGCGCGACGCTGCACTCGGAATTCGGCCTGCTGCAACGGCGGCCGGCGCGCAACGACGGCGCCGCGCTCACGATGTTCTTCAGCGCCGCTGTGACGATTCTCGTCAGCGGGGTCATCGCGACGTTCGGCAGCTTTCACGGGCTGCTCGAGCGGGAGCATCAGGTCTCCCAGGCCCACGAGGCGATCTCGGAGCTGCAGGAGTCGGCACGGCAGCACGAGATCGCGCACCTGAACTGGCGGTTGCACCTGCAGCATCGTGACTCGGCTTCGCTCGAGGCGTTCACGGAATCTGCGGCGACGCTGTCGATGCGGCTGTGGGGTGCGGTGAGGTCCGCGACGCGCAGCGGGCAGCAGCAAGCGCTCCTTGCAGAGCTCGTGCCTGCGGTGCTCGAGGACGTCAGGAAACTGCGGGATTCGCTGAACACCGCGACGAACGATCCCATGCAGGCCGAAGCCGCGATCGAGGACGCCCGCGACCGGCACAAGCAGTCCCGTCTGCTGCTGGAGCGTCTGGTCGACGAGGAGCGGCGACTGCTCGTCGAACGCCACGATCAGATGCTGGCGGCCACGGGCAGCACGCTGCAGGTGATCATCGGCGCCAATTCGGTCGGGCTGGCGCTGCTTCTGTACGCGTTGCTGGTGGTGCGGCGCCAGAGCGCACGGCAGCGGTCACTGGACCGCACGCTGAAGCAGATGAACCGGGAGCTCGAGGACCTGTACAACAATTCGCCGTGCGGCTATCACTCCGTCGACGCCGACGGAATGTTCCTCAGGATGAACGATACCGAGCTGCGCTGGCTCGGGTACCGCCGCGACGAATTGATCGGAAAGATGCGGCATCACGACATCCACACTCCCGAGAGCCTGAAGAAGTTCGTGACGACCTTCGCGGAGTTCAAGCGCAGCGGCGTGCTGCACGACGCCGAATTCGAATATCGCCGAAAGGACGGCACGACGCTCGCGGTCTCGTTGAGCGCAACGGCGATCGTCGACGACTCCGGCAACTATGTCGCCAGCCGATCGGCGCTGTACGACATCACCGAACGCAAGAAGGCGGAGCAGGCGCTGAGTCAGGCGAACCTGTGCCTGGACGCGATCGTCGAGAACATTCCACACACGATCTTCCTCAAGGACGCGAACGACCTTCGCTATCTGCGCCTGAACCGCGCGGGCGAGCAGTTGCTGGGACTCGAGAGGAGCGCGCTGGTCGGGAAGCGCGACTGCGAGTTGTTTCCGGCGCAGGCGGACGCTTGGATGCGGGAGGATCAGGAGGTTCTGGCGACACGGCGCAGCATCCGCATCGACAACTACCCATTTCGCAACCAGGACGGCGACGTTCGCTTCGTGCGGGTCGCGAAGATTCCGCTCACGGGCACCGATGGCACTCCCCGGTACCTGCTGGGAATCGCCGAGGACATCACCGAGCAGCTGCGTCTCGAGGAGCAGCTCAGGCAATCTTCGGCCGACGCCGACGCCGCGAATCGCGCGAAGACCGCATTCCTGGCGGCGATGAGCCACGAGATCCGCACGCCGATGAACGGCGTGATCGGGATGGTCGGCGTGCTGCGCGAGACTGAGCTGATGGACGAGCAGCGCGCGATGCTGGAGACGCTGTCGGACTCTGCGGCCGCGCTGCTGGAGCTGATCGACAGCATCCTGGACTTTTCGAAAATCGAGGCAGGAAAGCTCGAGCTGGAGAAGGCTCCGGTGTCGCTCCGGCAAGTGGCGGAAAGCGCATGCGAGGTCCTCGCGCCGCTTGCCGACGAGAAGGCAGTCGACCTGCTGCTGTACTGCGACCCCGGACTCCCGGCGGTGCTCGCGGATGCTGCTCGTTTCCGGCAGATCCTGCTGAACCTGGCCGGAAACGCGATCAAGTTCACGAGCACCAGCGCGCGCAGGGCAGGCCGCGTGTTCGTCCGACTCGACGCCCGCGAAGTGCGCGGGGGGCGCGCTGCGATCCAGCTCGCGGTTCGGGACAACGGCATCGGAATGGACCCGGAAACGGTCGCCAAGCTGTTCCGGCCCTTTGCGCAAGCCGATGCATCCACGCGGCGCCGGTTCGGCGGGACCGGTTTGGGTCTGGCGATTGCAAGAAGGATCGTCGATGCGATGGAGGGGTCGATCACGGTTCACAGCGTCGTCGACCAGGGATCCGAGTTCGTCGTCGATGTCGAATTCGACGTCGCGGCAACCGATCCTGCCCCACCGGAATCGTGCCGTTTGCAGCAGGTGAGCGCCATCCTGCTTGGCCTGGATCGGGAGGTGCTGAACATCACGAGGTCGTACCTGACTGCAGGCGGCGTACGGATCGTCGCGGCACCGGATGACGGCAGCGTGTCGGCCACGCTCGAAGCGGCAGCGGAGCGCGGTGTCGCCGTGCTGGTGGATAGCCCCGGAGACGGGGGATTTGCCGAATCCGCGCGGGACGAACTGCGCGCTCGGACGGGGCGAACGCCGCTGCAGTTCGTGGTTCTCGCGCGTGGCCGGCGCCGCAGGGCGCGCCTTCAGGACACGGACACGGTGACGCTGGATTACACGGCGATGCGGCAGGCTGCGTTGGTTCGTGCGGTGGCGGTCGCGGCGGGGAGGGCGTCTCCGGACTTTGCATACCTCCCAAAGCGCTTCGCCACTGTTGCGGCGCCGGAGGTGCGCCCGATCGAAGCGCCGGGCGCGCGCATCCTGGTGGTCGAGGACAACGCGACGAACCAGAAGGTCCTCATGCATCAGTTGGGGCTGCTCGGAATCGAGGCCGATCTCGCGACGGACGGACAGGAGGGGTTGACGTTGTGGCGCGTGAAGCGTCATCGGCTCGTTCTCACCGACTGCCATATGCCGGTGCTGGACGGCTTCGATCTTGCTCGCACGATTCGCGCCGAGGAGGATCAGCGCAGCAAGACGTCGATCATCGCGATCACGGCGAACGCGCTGCGGGGCGAGGCCGACCGTTGTCACCAGGCCGGGATGGACGACGTGTTGACGAAGCCGGTGCAACTCGATGTGCTTCGGGAAAACCTGGTCAAGTGGCTTGGCCTGGCGGAGTCTCGGCAGGCTCTGTTTCGCGTCTCAGCGGCAGATCCGGCCATTCCGGGTGAACGACGGAGCCCGCCGGCCGACCCGCGGTTCGACGCGGGTGCGCTGACGCGGGTCGTCGGAATCACGGATATCGCCGAACTGGCCGGATATTACGACGAGTTCCTCAGGATCAACGACGATGCGATGCGCGATCTGCGCGCTGCGTACGCGTCGGCGGATCGCAGCGCGGTGCAGGCGCTGGCGCACAAGCTGAAGTCGTCGGCTCGCACCGTCGGTGCGAATGCGGTTGCGCAGTGCTACGACGAAATCGAACATGCTGCGAAAGCGGCCGACTGGAGCGGGATCGCAGAGCCGCTGTCGCGCCTGGAAACCTGCGTCACGGAAGCCAAGACATTGATCGATCGAACTGTGCGGGTGTCGCAATGACGATTGCAACCGGAATTCCGAACAAGTCCAATACTGCCTCGGCGGCTGCGTCGCCGGGGCGTGTGCTGATCCTCGACGACGACGAGTTCATGCTGCGAACCCTGACCGGCGCATTGCATGTGATCGGTCACCGCGACGTGGTCGCGACACGCCATGCGGCGAATGCGCTCGCTGTCGTGCGAGACCCTGCCAAGCGGATCGGACTGATCCTTTGCGATCTGAACCTCCCGGACATCGATGGAATCGAGTTCCTGCGAACGCTCGCGCAGGAAGGGTACCGGGGCTGCCTGGTGCTGATCAGCGGCGAAGGCACGCGAACGCTGAAGCTCGCGGAGGATCTCGCTGTTGCGCGCAGGCTCGACGTGCTCGGCTCGCTGGTGAAGCCGGTGCACGCCAGCATCCTCGCCAGTTATGTCCACGAGTGGAAGCTGCGGCGGGCAGTGCCACCTCGGGCAACGACATCGCAGTCGGTCAGCGCCGACGAGCTGCGGGCTGCAATCGCTTCGGGCGCGATCACTGCGCATTTCCAGCCTCAAGTGCGCCTGCGGGACCGCAAGGTGGTCGGCGTCGAGGCGCTAGCGCGCTGGGAGCATCCGTCGGGGATGATCCTGCCGAACGTGTTCATTCCCGTTGCGGAGGAAGCAGGGCTGATCGGGCCGTTGGCGCGGCGGGTGGCATCGTACGCGTTGAAGCAGTCGGCAGGCTGGCGTCGCCGCGACATTCTGCTGAGGATGGCGCTGAACGCGTCGATGGACAACCTGAAGGATCTGCAGTTTCCTGCTGCGCTGTTCAATGCGATCGAGGAGGCCGACGTACCCAGCAGCTCGGTGCTGGTCGAGGTGACCGAGACACGCTTCATGGCCGATCCGATCGCCAGCCGCGATACGCTCGCGCGTCTTCGACTGAAGAAGATCGGGCTGTCGATCGACGATTTCGGGACCGGTTACGCGTCGCTGGCGCAGCTTCGCGACCTGCCGTTCTGCGAACTTAAGATTGACCGGAGCTTCGTTCGCAACGCCGCGTTCGATGCGGCGGCGTTGGCGATACTCGAGGCCTGTGTTGCGCTGGGCAAGAAGCTGTCGATGACTCTGGTCGCCGAAGGGGTGGAGACGCAGGAGGACTGGGATCGCGTGAAGGCGATGGGCTGCGACATCGCGCAAGGCTATCTGATTGCCAAGCCGATGCCTGCGGACGAGGTGCCCGACTGGGTGCTCAATTGGCGCTAGGGAGGACCTCCCTAGCAGGCTGTTGAAATTTCACTCGACACGGCTGCCATGACCGCATCTTCGAGGGCTGGCGGTGAGCATTGAGGCGCAGTCGCATCGGATCGACCGCTTCGCACCACGGTCCGCGAAGTCCCGCTGGGGCTTGTGCAGCC
>DATLGW010000214.1:0-1605 GCA_035540315.1 Burkholderiaceae bacterium
TCGCCGAGCACCTTGCGGCCCAGCAGGTCCAGCGATTGGATCGTGTTCGTGCCCTCGTAGATCATGTTGATCCGGGCGTCACGAACGTATTGCTCCATCCCCCATTCGCGGATGTAGCCGTGCCCGCCGTACACCTGCAGCGCCAGGTTCGTCGACGCGAAGCCGTTGTCGGTCAGGAAGGCCTTCACGACCGGCGTCAGCAGCGCGAGCATGCCGGCCGCGCGTTCTCGCTCGGCCTCGTCCGGATGCGCGTCGTACAGGTCCGACTGCAGCGCCAGCCACAGCGCGAAGCAGCGGCCGCCCTCGACCCACGCCTTCTGCGTCAGCAGCATCCGCCGCACGTCCGGATGCACGATGATCGGGTCGGCCGGCTGCTCGGGCGCCTTCGGCCCCGTCAGGCTGCGGCCCTGCGTGCGCTCGCGCGCATAGTCGAGCGAGTTCTGATATGCGACCTCCATCAGTCCCTGGCTCTGCATGCCCACGCCGATGCGAGCGGCGTTCATCATCACGAACATCGCCTGCAGCCCGCGGTTCGGCTCGCCGACCAGCCAGCCGGTCGCGCCGTCCAGCTCCATCGCGCAGGTCGCGTTGCCGTGGATCCCCATCTTCTCCTCGATGCGCGAGCACATGATCCGGTTGCGCTCGCCGAGCGTTGCCTGTTCCCCGCTGCCCGCGGGCACGAACTTCGGCACGATGAACAGCGAGATGCCCCGGGTGCCGGCCGGTGCGTCCGGCAGCCGCGCGAGCACCAGATGAACGATGTTCTCGGTCAGGTCGTGCTCGCCGCTGGAGATGAAGATCTTGTTGCCGGTCAGCCGGTACGAGCCGTCGGCCTGCGGCTCGGCGCGCGTACGCAGCATGCCCAGATCGGTGCCGCAATGCGGCTCGGTCAGGCACATCGTCGCCATCCACTGCCCCGACACCAGCTTGGGCAGATAGGTCGTGCGCTGCTCGGGGGTGCCGTGCGCATGGATGCAGTCGTAGGCGCCGTGCGTCAGGCCCGGGTACATCGTCCACGCCTGGTTCGCCGAATTCATCATCTCCTGCATCGCGATCGCGACCAGGTTCGGCAGCCCCTGGCCGCCGAAGTCCGGATCCGCCGCCAGCGCCGGCCAGCCGCCGCTCGCATACTGCTGCCATGCTTCGCGGAATCCGTCCGGCGTCTTGACGACGCCGTCGCCCTCGTAGCGGCAGCCCTGCTCGTCGCCGCTGCGGTTCAGCGGGAACAGCACCTCGGCGCAGAACTTGCCGCCCTCCTCGAGCACCTGGTCGATCAGCTCGCGGGTGACCTCGGCATGGCGCGGCAGCTGCTGCAGGCATTGCGGCGCCTCGAGCACCTCGTGCATCACGAACTGCATGTCGCGCAGCGGGGGCGTGTAGCGGGCCATCGTTGAAGCTCCTGGTTTCGCTGAATGTCAGTCGTCTTCGAGAATCCGTTCGCGTTTTCGGCAGCCGCACGATCGAGCCGCACGCGCGGGCGTTCAGTGCATCTCGTCGGGCCGGCGCGCCGGCGCACGGCGAACCGTGCGCGAGCGGCCCGCGATCCGATCCTGTGGCGCCGCGGCCATGTGCAGCGCGATCAGTCGATCGAACAAGCGGCGTGCC
>DATLGW010000215.1:0-1708 GCA_035540315.1 Burkholderiaceae bacterium
GTACGCAGCAGACGCTCGCACCGAGCACGATCCGCCCGGCGCGAGCGTCTGCTGCGTACAGCCGTCGGCAGCGAGCGCGAAACCGTTGCCCGACACCGTCAGCTGCCCGACCGCGACCGCCGCGCTCGAATCGTTGAGCACCGCCACCGACTGCGACACGGCAGCGCCCGCGGCGACCGCACCGAAGTCGATCGAGGCCGGCGCGGCACGCAGCGGCGACACGCTGTAGGCGACGGCGCGGCGCGCGTTCAAGATTCCGGACCCGCAGTCCCCGGCGGCCGCGCACTGGGTTGCCGGCGCAAACGGCGTGACCGTCGCCGGCGCAGTCAGGATCGTGCGCAGCTGCTGCGGCGACAGCGCCGGGTTGCGGCTGAGCATCAGGCCGGCGGCGGCCGACACGTGCGGCGTCGCCATGC
Organism: Burkholderiaceae bacterium; assembly: GCA_035540315.1. Lineage (GTDB taxonomy): Bacteria > Pseudomonadota > Gammaproteobacteria > Burkholderiales > Burkholderiaceae_E > DATLGW01. Next base: position 417 of record DATLGW010000215.1, read on the forward strand.
TGGTGCCCTGCTTGGCCGAATACGTCCACCCCCCCGGCTCGTGCACGGTGGTGCCGGTGTTGGCGGCCGAGAAGATGCCGGCAGTCGACGTGAAGCGCGTGTCGCCGCCGGGCGCCGCGATCGCGACCCGGGTCGTGCTGCGGTTGCTGTAGTAGGCCGCGTCGCCGAGCGTCTGGGTCGCGGTCACCGTCAGCACGTTGTTGCAGCTCGGCAGCATCGATGCGCCGGCATCGGCGCCCTCGTTGCCGGCGGCCACGACCACGACCGCGCCGGCGCCGACCGCCGCGTCGATTGCCGCCTGCAGCGTCGTGCCGCAGCTGCCGGCCGCGCCGAGACTGAGGTTCAGCACGCGCGCCGGCACCGGATTCGCGATCGTCGGATGCACCCCTGCGGCCCAGCGAATGCCCTCGGCGACGTTCGAGATGTAGCCGCCGCACTTGCCCAGCACGCGGACCGGCAGCAGCCGGGCGCCGTACGCTCCGCCCGCGATGCCGAGGTTGTTGTTCGCGATCGCCGAGGTCACGCCGGCCACATGGGTGCCGTGCCAGCCGCTGTCCTTGACCGAGCAGTTCGAAAAGAACGGCACCGCGCGGTCCGATGCCGAGATCCAGTCGCCGCGGTCGAGCGCGCCCGGCGACGGCGCGACCGCCGCTGCCGAGCTCGGCGTGGTCGCCGGACAGGTCGCGCGGATCCGGCAGTCGCTGATGAAGTCGTAGCCTTCGGACGCGAGGTTGCCGGCGCCGGCGGCCAGCGTGCCGGCCGCGCCGACCAGATCCGGATGCGGCAGCACGCCGGTGTCGATCACCGCGATCACGATCTGCGGACTGCCGGCATGCAGGTCCCATGCGGTCTCGAAGTCGCTGCCGACCGACACCGCGCCCGGCGGGTGCAGGTTCCATAGCCGGTAGTACTCGGGATCGGCCGGGACCGATTGGAACCGCACCGGCTGGTCGACTTCGACCTGGTCGATCGCCGGGTCGCTGCGCAACCGATCGATCAGTTCGGTCGCTTCGGCAGGCGTCATCAGCTGGTCGGGAATCAGCACGTGCGAACCGTCCGACAGCGCGCGGCCGTAGGCCAGGCCGACCCCGACGCGCCCCGACAGTTCGAGCAGTGCCGTCGGCGACGGCGGCTGGCGCCGCATCTCGAGGATCTGCTGCGCCGTCAGTCCCGGGGGCAGCGCGGGCAGCTTGAGCTGCACGATGATCTGCACCGGCAGGCCGGGCGGCTCGGGCTGGATCGGCTCGGTCTGCGGATCGGGGGCCGGCGCGAGGGTCGCGCCGGAAGTCTCG
>DATLGW010000216.1:0-6296 GCA_035540315.1 Burkholderiaceae bacterium
GAACGCGACGACCCAGCTCGCGAAATTGGGGGCGCCTTCAGCCATGCCGTCCGGCCGTTCCGGCTTCCGGCGTCATTCGTCCACCGGACGGTCGGGCATTTCGAGCGGCTGCAGCAGCTCGCCTTCGAGCACGCGCACCTGCTGCTGCACGTCTGCCAGCGCCTCCCGGCACTGCCGGACCAGTTCGGCGCCGCGCCGGTACGCGTCCATCGACTGTTCCAGCGTCAGCGTTCCGCCCTCCATCCGCTGCACGAGCTCCTCGAGCTCGTGCAACGCCGCCTCGAAGGAAGCCGGCGTGCCGCTGCCGGGACGGGACTCGGGCGCGGGGGCGCCGGGGAACGGGATGCCTGATGTGGTGGCCATGGTCGGTCGGGCGCGGAAAGCGACGAGTCGGACGAACGCCGAGCCACGCCGGAGATACCGCCTGAAGCGAAACCCATGATTTTACGCCAGTGCCGCGGTCGCCGCTGCGATGTCAGCTCTTCGGCCCTGGAAAGACCCATTGATCGGGTCGGCGGCTGCCCCCATCTCCCGAATGGGGTAGACTTGCGCCGCCCCGATGGCCCCGCGCCCATAACCGACTCCTCTTCCCGCACCAACGTTGACACGGAGGTCATAGCGTTATGTCCGACATCGGACGCCAGGCTCATCTGAAGCGCTCGGCGGCTCAGCTCCCGGTTTCGGCCTATTTCGACGAGTCTCTGTTCCAGCGCGAACTCGACGTGCTGTTCCGCAACGGCCCGAGCTATGTCGGTCACGAGCTGATGGTGCCCGAGGTCGGGGACTTCCATACGCTTGCCGGAGAACACGACGGGCGCGTGCTGATCCGCTCGGCCGCCGGCGTCGAATGCCTGTCCAACGTCTGCCGTCACCGGCAGGCGGTGATGCTGAAGGGGCGCGGCAACGTGTCGAACATCGTCTGCCCGCTGCACCGGTGGACGTACGATCTGCGGGGCAAGCTGCTGGGGGCGCCGCACTTCGACGAGCAGCCGTGCCTGAATCTGTCGCGCACGCCGCTGCAGCGCTGGAACGGCATGCTGTTCGAGGGCGCACGCGACGTCGGCCGCGATCTGGCGGCGATGAGCTCGCCGGTGTTCAGTTTCGACGGGTACCGGCTCGATCACGTCGAGATCCACGAGTGCAGCTACAACTGGAAGACCTTCCTCGAGGTGTACATGGAGGACTACCACGTCCAGCCATTCCACCCTGGGCTGGGCAACTTCGTCAGCTGCGACGACCTGCGATGGGAATTCGGCGAGTGGTACTCGCTGCAGACCGTCGGCATCAGCAGCGGCCTGTCGCGCCCCGGCACGCCGGCCTATCGGACGTGGCACGAACACGTGCTGCGATTCAACGGCGGCCGGCCGCCGGAGCACGGCGCGGTCTGGCTCACGTACTACCCGAACGTGATGGTCGAGTGGTATTCGCAGATGCTGGTCATTTCGTGGCTGATCCCGCGCAGCCCCGAGCGCACGACGAACGTGATCGAGTTCTACTTCCCCGAGGAGGTGGCGCTGTTCGAGCGCGAGCTGGCCGAGGCGGGCCGCGCGGCTTACCTGGAGACCGCGGTCGAGGACGACGAGATCGCGTTGCGGATGACCGCAGGCCGCCGGGCCCTGCATCTGCGCGGCACCAACGACGCCGGGCCGTACCAGAGCCCGATGGAGGACGGCATGCAGCACTTCCACGAGTTCATGCGCGAGCGGCTCGGGCCGATTTGAACTGGCGGCGCCCGCGATGTGGACGACGCTGATCACCGCCGAGGAGCTGGCGCGCGCGATCGATGACTGCGTCGTCGTCGATTGCCGTCACGACCTGTTCGACACCGATGCCGGGCGGCGCGCCTACCTGCAGTCGCACATTCCCGGCGCTTTCTTCCTGCACATGGACGAGGACCTGTCCGGGCCGAAGACCGGCCGCAACGGACGGCATCCGCTGCCCGACCGCGACGCGCTGCGCGCGCGGCTGGCCGCGCTGGGCCTGAGCGACGCGCGCCAGCTGATTGCCTACGATGCGTCGGGCGGGCAGATGGCCGCACGCCTGTGGTGGCTGGCGCGATGGCTCGGGCACGAGCGGGTCGCGGTGCTCGACGGCGACCTGTCGGCCTGGACTGCGGCCGGTTATCCGCTGTCGTCGCAGCTGCCGGCACCGCCGGCGCCGGGGCGGTTGAGCGAGCGGGCGCCGCTGGCGAGCGCGTTCGACGCCGAATCGGTCGCGGCCGGGCTGCGCGACGGAACCGCACTGGTGGTGGACGCGCGCGCACCGGAGCGCTACGAAGGCAAGACCGAACCGATCGATCCGGTCGCGGGCCACATTCCGGGCGCGGTGAACCGGTTCAATCGCGAGAACCTGCGTCCCGACGGCCGCTTCAAGCCGGCCCCGGTGCTGCGCGCGGAGTTCGAGACGTTGTTGCGCGGCCGGCCGCCGTCGCAGGTCGTCCATCAATGCGGCTCGGGCGTGGCCGCCTGCCACAGCCTGCTGGCGATGGAGCATGCCGGCCTGCACGGCGCGTCGTTGTACGCCGGGTCGTGGAGCGAGTGGATCGCGGATCCTCAGCGGCCGATCGCCACCGGGCCGCAACCCTGAGCTCGACGCGATGTCGCGGCTGATCTTCCTTTGTGGGCATGCCGGCGCCGGCAAGACCACGCTGGCCAAGCGCGCGGTGCCGCTGCTGCATGCGCGCAGCGGCCAGAGCTACTGCCTGCTCGACAAGGACACCGTCTACGGCTCGTACAGCCAGCGGGTGATGGGGCTGCTGACCGGCGACCCGAACGATCGCGACAGCCCGACCTACCTCGAGCACCTGCGCGACCCCGAGTACCACGGGCTGATCGACATCGCGCGCGAGAACGTCGCGCTCGGCGTGAACGTGGTCGTGGTCGCGCCGTTCTCGCGCGAGCTGAAGTCGGGGCTGCTGTTCGACCCGCAGCGGCTGCGGCTGCCGGTCGGTTGCGACGTGCGAGTGGTCTGGGTCGGGCTCGACGAGACCACGGCGCGGCGGCGAATCATCGAGCGGGGCGACGAACGCGATTGGTACAAGCTCGCCCACTGGGAGCAATACCGGCTGCGACGCTTCAGCCCGGATCCCGCCGAGTATCCGCAGCTGCTGTTCTTCGACAACTCGCGCTTCGACGACCAGCGCTTCGAGCGGCTGATCGACGCGCTGCTGAGCAAGGTGCCGGTGGGCGCCTGACCGACGCGAGGCGGCGAGTGCCGCCGGTGCAGCGTTCTGCGGCCGCCCCCGCTCAGGCGTGTCGGCTGCGCCGCAGCGCGCGCTCCACCGCGCGGCCGATCCCGAGCAGCCGCCGGTCCTGGTGGCGCTCCCCGGTCAGCATCAGGCCCACCGGCGCAGTGCCCGGCGGGTGGCACGGCAGCGACAGCGCGCAGCGGTCCAGGAAGTTCGCGATGCTCGTGTTCCGGATCAGCCGCAGGTTCGTCTCGACCCAGCGTGCAGCGTCGTCGAACCCGGCGACCGGCGGCGCCGTCAGCGGGACCGTCGGAAACGCGAGCGCGTCGAAGCCGGCAGTCAGCCGGTCGGCCAGCACCGTCAGCCGAGCCCGCTCGGTCAGCAGCTCGATGTAATCGGCCGCGGTCGCTTTCGCGCCGAGCGACAGCCGGCCCGCAATGATCGGGTCGTATTTTTCCCGGTGGCGATCGAGCATCGCGCGGTGGATCGCGTAGCCCTCGATGATCGAGAACCCTCCGGTGCGATTCGCGTGCGGAATCTGCGCCAGCTCGGCAAAGCGGAATCGGGTGATCCGAACCCCGCAGTCGCTCAGGCGTTGCAGCGCCGCCTCGAAACATTGCGCGACGTGGGGCTCGAGGCCGTCGAGCACCAGCGTTTCGGGAACGCCCAGGTGGACCCGCTGCAGCGCCGCTTCGTCCGGCGCGCTGACCGGCTCGCCGGCAAGCGCTGCGTCGAGCAGCGCGCAGCACTCGACGGTGTTCGCCAGCGGCCCGATCGAGTCGAGCGTCGGCGCAAGCGGGAACGCGCCTTCGGTGGGGACGCGCCAGCGGGTCGGCTTGAAGCCGACGATGCCGCACAGCGCCGCCGGAATCCGCACCGAGCCCGCGGTATCGGTTCCGATTGCACCGACGGCCATCGCGTCGGTCACCGACACCGCTGCGCCCGACGAAGACCCGCCGGGGATGCGTCGGGTCGCGCGATCGTAGGGGTTCAGCGGATCGCCGTAATGCGGGTTCAGGCCCAACCCGCCGATCGCGAACTCGGTCATGTTCGTCCGGCCCACGATCACGGCGCCGGCGGCGCGAAGCCGCGCGACGATCGGCGCGTCTTGCAACGCGGGCGAAGCGCTCGCAAGCAGCGTCGACCCGGCTGTCGTGGGCAGCCCCGCGAGGTCGAACAGGTCCTTGACCGACACCGGGATTCCGGCGAGCGGCGACGGCACGATGCCGGCGGCGCGCAGCTGATCGGCGGCTCGCGCCTGCGCGAGCGCGGCGTCGCGCTGAACGCTGACGAATGCATGATGGCCCTGCCCGTCCGGTTCGTCGATCCGCGCCAGCGCGCGCTGCGTCAGCGCTTCGGCGGTCGTGCTACCGGACGCGAGCCGGGCGGCCAGGCTGCGAATCGAATCCACCGACGCTTCCGATGTCGCCACGGTCAGCGCACGGCCGAGCGTGCCTTCTCGGCAAAGCCCGCCGCCACCACCGACTCGTACTTGATGCGCTGCTCCGGCTTCATCGTGCCGCCGGCAATCATCAGCTCCTGCATCCGGTCGATTGCGGCCGCCTCGAGCAGCGGGTCTTTCTTCCAGATCCCGTGTCGCCGGTTGCGCTCGATCGACGATGCGATCAGCTCGACGTCGAGCTGCGGGAAATATTTCGTCACCAGCTTAGCCGCCTCCTTCGGGTCGGCCTGCTGCACCCACGCCTGTGCGCGCGCGATAGCGTTCGTCCAGCGCTGGATCACGTCCGGACTCTTGCCGATGAACGACTCCATCGCCATGAACGCGGTGTAGTCGACTTCGCCGAGCTCGCGCCCGATCGAAGCGACCGCATGGCCGCGGCCTTCCTGCTCGATTCGCGAAACATCCGGTTCGAAGAACGTCGCGAAGTCGCCGACGCCGGATTGCCACGCGCCCATCAGCGCCGGCGGCGGCACGTTCGTCAGGTAGTTCAGATCCTTGTCCGGATCCAATCCCCGCTTGCGCATCACCGCGTCGTCGACCAGCTGCGGCGTGGTGCCTTTGCGCCAGCCGAGCACGGTCCGTCCTTTCAGCAGGTCCCAGCGGAAATCCGGCACCGGCTGTCGAGCCACCAGAAAGCGCCCGTCGGTCGCCGTCAGCGACGCGAAGATCTTCGCCTTGTCCGGCGACGGCGACGTCTGGATGTAAACCGCCGATTCGGGACCGAGCAGCGCGACGTCGACATGGCCGCCGACCAGTTGCGCGATCGCCTTGTCGCTACCCCATGCGGTGCTCAGATCGACCTTCAGGCCCTCCTGGGCGAAGAAACCCTTCTCGATCGCAACGTACGACGGCAAGTAGAAGATCGACCGGATCACCTCGGTGTAGCGCACCGTCGTGGGCTGCCGATCCTGCGCCTGAGCCACCGCGGCGATTGCCGCGAGCGATGCGCCGACGCCTGCGATCGCGATCGAGCGCAAGTGCGCAGCGAGCCAGTGTCTGCGGATCATCTCGTATCTCCTCGACGGTGCAGTTTTGTCTGGTGGCGCTCCCGGCGAATCGCCGACTCGCCGGGGCTATTCGCCAACGTGCTCATACGATAGCATGGATTATCGATTTACAAACCGAGAATCGACGCATCAGGCGCCACGCGCCGATGCGCGATGCCACTGAGGATTTGGACGATGCAACAGTCGAACCCCGCTGCGCCGGCAGTCGAGTTGCGCGACGTGGGTCTGCGCTACTTCACCCGCGAGGGCGAGACCGAGGCGCTGCGCAGCGTGTCGTTCGCGGTGAAGCCGGGCGAGTTCGTCGCGGTCGTCGGCCAGAGCGGCTGCGGCAAGAGCACGATCCTGTCGCTGATCGCAGGTCTGCTGACGCAGACGACCGGCGAGGTGCTGGTGACGGGGCTGCCGGTGAAGGGCCCGAACCCGCGCTGCGGCTACATGCTGCAGCACGACCACCTGTTCGAATGGCGGACGGTCCTCGACAACGTCGTGCTCGGCCCCGAGATCCTGGGGCTCGACCTGCAGGCCGCGCGCAAGACCGCGACGACACTGCTCGAGCGGTACGGCCTCGGCGGCTTCGTTCGGCACTACCCGCACCAGCTCTCCGGCGGAATGCGGCAGAGGGCCGCGCTCGCGCGCACGC
>DATLGW010000217.1:0-4601 GCA_035540315.1 Burkholderiaceae bacterium
GTATCGCGGCGCGTCCGGCTGGCCGCACGCAGCCAGCCGCTGGTAGTAATCGACCAGCGGCCGGGTCTGCTGCCGGTACACGTCCAGGCGCCTGCGCACCGTTTCCTCGCGATCGTCGTCGCGCTGGATCAGCGGCTCGCCGGTCACGTCGTCATGGCCGGCAGTGCGCGGCGGATTGAATCGCACGTGATAGGTGCGGCCGCTGGCCGGATGCACGCGCCGTCCGCTCATGCGCTCGATGATCTCGTCGTCGGGCACGTCGATCTCGAGCACGTAGTCGATGCCGATGCCGGCTTCCTGCACCGCGTCGGCCTGCGGGATCGTGCGCGGAAACCCGTCGAACAGATAGCCGTTCGCGCAGTCGGGTTCGGCCAGCCGCTGCTTGACCAGCCCGATGATCAGGTCGTCGGACACCAGCGAGCCGGCGTCCATCACGCGCTTGGCCTGCTGCCCGATCGGCGTGCCCGCGTTGATCGCGGCGCGGAGCATGTCGCCGGTTGAGATCTGCGGGATGCCGTACTTGTCCTTGATGAACGAGGCCTGCGTGCCCTTGCCGGCACCGGGCGGACCCAGCAGTATCAAGCGCATTCGAACCGTCCGATGGTCGTCGGCACAGTGTCCCCCGAAACCGCGCGGACGGTCAATTTGACGGCCATGCCGCGCGCACGCGCTCGAGATCGGCCGGCGTATCGACGCCGGCCGGCGGCGCGTCGGCAGTGATCGACACGGCGATCGCCTCGCCGTGCCACAGCGCGCGCAGTTGCTCGAGCGCCTCGATCGACTCCAGCGGCGAGCGCGACAGCGCCGGAAAGCGCCTCAGGAATCCGGCACGGTACGCATAGACGCCGATGTGCCGCAGCGCGGGGTGCGGCTGCGCCAGCGCCGCCGGCAGGCTCGCCGGCAGCGCCGCGGGAAACCCGGGCATCGCGTCGCGCGCGAACGGGATCGGCGCGCGCGAGAAGTACAGCGCGCGGCCGCGCGAATCGACGACGACCTTCACGACGTTCGGGTTCAGCAGCTCGTCGATCGCGGCGATCGGGTGCGCGGCGGTGGCGATCGCGCATTCGCGATCGTTCGCAAGCGTCTGCGCGACCGCCGCGACCAGCGCCGGCGGGATCTGCGGCTCGTCGCCTTGCACGTTGACGACGATCGTCGCGGCATCCAGCGCCAGCTGCTCGGCCGCCTCCGCGAGCCGGTCGGTGCCGCTCGGATGGTCGGCCCGCGTCATCAGCGCCGTGAAGCCGTGGCGGCGCACGGCCTCGGCGACCGCGGCCGAGTCGGTCGCGACGGCAACCTGCGCGGCGCCGCTCGCCTGCGCCTGCTCGGCCACCCGCACCACCATCGGTTTGCCGCCCAAATCGGCCAGCGGCTTGTCGGGCAGCCGCGTCGAGCCGAGCCGGGCCGGGATCAGCGCGACGAACGGGAGGTCCATGCGCGAAGCGCCCGCTGCGGCGCCGTCATTCGGTGCGCGGTTCCTGCGGCGCGGGCGCCGGAGGCGACTCGCCGAGCCGCCGCGCTTCGCTCTCGAGCATCACCGGGATGCCGTCGCGGATCGGGTACGCGAGCTTGTCGGGCTGGCAGATCAGCTCCTGCGCGGCGCGGTCGTGGCGCAGCTGCGCCTTGCAGATCGGGCACACCAGGATCTCAAGCAGTCGCGGGTCCACGCAGCGTCTCCTCAAGCCAATCGATCAGCGCCGGCTCGGGCCGGGCCTCGATTCGGAGCGCGACGCAGCGCGCGCGCAACTCCGCAGCGAAGGTCCGGCATTTTACGGCGTCCTTCTCGGTCATGACGATCCACCGCGCCGGCAGCCGTGCCAGCCACTGCGGGTCGATCCGCGCATGGTCGGCGAGCCGATGCGCGTCGAAAGCCAGCCCGATCGTCTGCAGCAGGTCGAAGAATCGCTGCGGCGCGCCGATGCCGGCAATTGCGGCGACCGGCGCGTTCGCCGCAGTGGCCGCAGCGAACGCGCCGGCGGGCCAGCGGCTGGCGCCGTCGAGCCCGATCATCTCGAGCGCGACCGTCTGCGAGCGAAACGTCCGCGGATGCTCGGCCGGCGCGGTCGCGGTGTCGTTCAGCAGCACCGCGTCCATCTGCTGCACGTGCTCGAGCGGCTCGCGCAGCGGCCCGGCCGGCAGGCAGCGGCCGTTGCCGGCGCCGCGGGAATCGAACACCGCCAGCTCGACCGCGCGCGGCAGCCCGACGTGCTGCAAGCCGTCGTCGCTGAGCACGACGTCGCATTCCGGATGTCGCTCGACCAGCAGCGCCAGCGCCGCCGCCCGTCGGCGGCCGACGGCGACCGGGCAGCCGGTCCGCTGGACCAACAGCACCGGCTCGTCGCCGGCGGCCGCTGCCGCCGTGTCGGAATCGACCAGCAGCGTCGCGCCGGCGGCGGTCGCGCCGCCGCGATAGCCGCGGGCGATGATTCCGGGCGTGAACCCGCGCTCGCGCAGCGCCTGCGCGAGCGCGATCAGCAGCGGCGTCTTGCCGGTGCCTCCGGCGACCAGGTTGCCGACCACGATCACCGGCGGGCGCTGCGCGCCGGGCCCATGCGCCGGCAGCCGCGTGATGCGCGCCCTGCGGGACCGCGCGGCGCGCTGCACGATCCGCGCAAGCGGCGCGAGCAGCAGGCGCAGCGCCGCATCGGCTGCGCCGCTGGGCCGATACCAGCTTCGCTCGAGCCGCTGCTCGAGCGCGGCGCGCAGCGGCTCTGCGGTCACCGCCGCGACGGCGCGCCTGCCGGCGCCGTCGGGGCGCTGTTGGTGGCGAAGCTCACGCGCGCGAGCCCCGCCAGCCGCGAGGCCTCGAGCACGTTGACCACCGACTGGTGGCTTGCGCCGGCGTCGGCATAGATGACGACGATCGGCTCGCGCTTGTTGCCGGCCGCCCGCATCAGATCCTGCGCCAGCCCGCCGGCATCGCGGAACGCAACGGCCGTGCGATCGATCTGGTAGCGCCCGTCGCTGGAGATCGCGACCGCGATCTCGGCCGGGCGCTCGGCGCTGCGCTCGGCGCTGGCCGCCGGCAGGTTGACCTGCAGCTCGGCGAACTTGGAGAACGTCGTGGTGACCATCAGGAAGATCAGGATCACCAGCAGCAGGTCGATCAGCGGAATGAAGTTGATCTCCGGCTCCTCGCGCCGGACCCCGCGCCGAAAGTTCATGCGCGCGCCCGCTTCATCACGTCGACCAGCCGCAGCGACTGCTGTTCCATCTCGACCAGATACGAGTCGACGCGGGCGCGGAAGTAGCGGTATGCGATCAGCGCCGGAATCGCGACCACCAGCCCGAACGCCGTGTTGTACAGCGCGATCGAGATGCCGTAGGCGAGCTGCTGGGGGTTGGTGCCGCCGGGCGACTGCGACGAGAAGATCTCGATCATCCCGATCACGGTACCGAACAGCCCCATCAGCGGCGCGACCGCAGCCAGCGTGCCGAGCCCGCTCAGGTAGCGCTCGAGGTCGTGCGCAACCGCGCGGCCGGTCTCCTCCATCGCTTCCTTCATCACCTCGCGTCCCTCGCCCTCGTTGCGAAGCCCGCTGGCGAGCACGCGACCCAGCGGCGAATTCGCCTCGAGCTTGCGCAGCACGTCGGCATTGGACGGACGGCTGCGGTACAGGCTCAGCACGTCGTCGAGCAGATGCGCCGGCAGCACCCGCCTGCGCCGCAGCGAGATCGACCGCTCGATGATCAGCGCCAGCGCGACGATCGATGCCACGATCAGGAACCAGATCGGCCAACCGGCCGCCTCGATGATGGAAAACAAGCCCCAACCCTCCGAATGAATCTGCCGGGCTCGGCTATGATGGTCTCTGCTCGCGACCGCCGCGTGCCGGGCCGGTCCGCAGCGACAAACCTGTGGACAAGTCTGTGCATGACCGGTCGGCAACGGCCGCAAACCCGCATCGCAACGCGAATCCCGCCCCGTGCCAAAATCGGGTGCAGTATTAAATCACAGTCGAATCAATGACTTGAACTGGCGCACTGCAGCAAGCCGCGGTGCGCCGTCAAGACCCGCGAAAAATGGCGCATTGTGGATAGATTCGGCCCGCAAACCCCGATGAATGCTCGGTTCGACATCGAAAACATCGCAACGGCGCGGGAAATCGTCACGGTTTCCCAGCTGAATCGCGCCGTTGCTACGGTGCTCGAGCGAAACTTCCCGCTGCTGTGGGTTTGCGGCGAGGTGTCGAACCTGTCGCGCGCCGGCAGCGGCCACTGGTACTTCACGCTGAAGGACGCGAACGCCTGCGTGCGGGCGGTGATGTTTCGCAGCCGCACCCAGCGGGTGGACTTCGTGCCGCGCGACGGCGACCGGGTGGAGGTCCGCGCGCTGGTCTCGCTGTACGAGGCGCGCGGAGACTATCAGCTCAACATCGATCAGATGCGCCGCGCAGGCGACGGCGACCTGTATGCGGCGTTTGCGCGGCTCAAGGATCGGCTTGCGGCCGAGGGTTTGTTCGATTCCGCGCGAAAGCGCGCGCTGCCCGCGCTGCCGGCGACGATCGGCGTGATCACATCGCCGCGGGCCGCGGCGCTGCGCGACGTGCTGACCACGCTGGCGCGGCGCGCGCCCCAGGTGCCGGTGATCGTGTATCCAGCCT
>DATLGW010000218.1:0-9670 GCA_035540315.1 Burkholderiaceae bacterium
GTCTGGTACGGCGCGAGCCCCATCGTGGCGGCGACGACGGCCGCCTTGCTCGCGCCGTACCAGACGTTGCCCAGCGCGCCGCCGCCGCGCTGCGCCGACACCGACGCGATGTTGACGATGCTGCCGCCGCCGCGCATCAGCGGCACGAAACCTTGAACGCAATGGAAGATCCCGCCGAGGTTCACGTCGATCAGGCGCTGCCATTGGGCGGCATCGGTGCGGTCGAACGCGCCGGTCGTCAGCAGCCCGGCGCTGTTCACCAGGAAGTCGAGCCCGCCGTCGCTGTCGTGGATCCGGCGCGCATGCGCGCGCAGCGCGTCGCCGTCGCGGACGTCGGCGCAAATCGTCTCGCACCCGAGCTCGGCCGCGCGCGCCGCGAGCGCCGCCGGATCGACGTCGACCAGCCATACGCGGCCGCCGGCTGCGCGCAGCCGAGCGGCGATTCCCGCGCCGATTCCGCGGGCGGCACCGGTCACGACGGCGACGCGGCCGCTGAAATCGACAGGCAACGCAGTTGCTACCATCACATCGGCTCCGGGTGCGCAGTCATCGCTCAGGCGTCGAGCGTCAGCTCGACGCCGCCGTACCTGATCCGCATCGAGCGGACGTCGTCGAGCGCTTCCACGCAGCGCACCAGCTCGAGCAGCGGGGTCGTCTCGAACCGGTACGCGGGAGCCGGCTTGCGCAGCGGCGCAAGGAGCTCCGGCGGGTAGAACGCTGCGAGCAGCAGCGCTTCATCGGTCGCGCCGGGCCCCAGTCTCGCGCGCAACCGGGGCAGCGCGGGTGCCAGCCGACGAGCCGGCGCGTCGTCGGCGATGTCCGCGAGCCGGATGCCGGCGCGCTCGAGGAATTCGTCGGAGGGGCGCGCCGCCAGCCGGCCGTAGGCGCCCATCGCGTATTTGCGCACCTCGTCGGGAATCGTCCGGTAGCGTTCGCCCTGGATCACGTTGAGCACCGATTGGGTGATGATGTACTGCGCGAACGGACTGACCAGGATCGGATAGCCGAGATCGCGTCGCACCTGCGCGGCTTCCTCGAGGATCTCGGGCAGCCGATGCTCCATCCCGATCGCCGCGAGCTGCGAGCGCAGGTTCGAGATCATCCCGCCGGGCACCTGGTGCTCGTACAACGCCGGATCATGGCTGGCCTTGCGCCCGAGCGGCTTGCCCTCTCGCTCGGCCACGCACGCGAAATAGCCGGAGACGTCGGCGAGCGCCGTGCGGTCGATCCCGGTGGTCGCGCACAGCGCGCGGGCGCGTGCGTCGATTTCCTCCGTCGCCGGCAGCGAAGGCCCGTTCGCCAGCGGCTCGCAGGCCGTGTAACCGTAGCGGAAGCCTGATTCGATCGCGACGCCGTAGACCTCCGGCGCGAGCCCGGATTGGCAATGCGAATGCAGCTGCACCGGGATCGATCCGGCCGCGCGGACGATCTCGGGGAACAACGTTCGCGCGCGCTGCGGCGTGAGCAGCCCGCTCGGGTCCTTGATCGACATGAAATCGCAGCGCAGCGCGGCCAGCTCCTTCGCGCGCTCGGCGAAATACGCGTCGGTGTGCACCGGAGACAGCGTATAGGTGATCATCGCGTTGACCTGCATCCCTGCCGCATGCGCTGAGCGAACAGACGACACGATGTTGCGGTTGTCGTTCAGCGCATCGTAGACGGTCAGCACCTTCACGCCCAACCGGGCGAGCACCTGCGAATTGAGCTCGACGATGTCGTCCGGGAACAGCTCGAACGTGTACAGGCTCTGCCCCCGCGTCAGCCCATCGCACGGCGTCGCGAGCCGCTCGCACAGCAGCCGGACCCGGTCCCACGGGTTCTCGTGCAGATACCGCACGCAGACGTCGAACACCGCGCCGCCGAGAATGTTGATGTACGCGTAGCCGACGCGGTCCAGCGTCGACAGGATCGGCGTCATCATCGCGGTCGTCATCCGCGTCGACCACAGGCACTGGTGCGCATCGCGCAGCGTGACGTCGATCAGCTGGAAGCTGCGTTCCCCCGACGCAGTCATTGCGGATCTTCGAGCCATTGCTCCACGAACCGAGTATGAACGGCGCCGCGCCTGAACGGCTCGGTCCGCAGCAGCCGCCGGTGCAGCGGCGCGGTGGTCCGCACGCCGTCGATGCGCAGCTCCTCGAGCGCGCGCAGCATCCGGGCGATCGCTTCCTCGCGGTCGCGGCCCCAGGCGATCAGCTTCGCGAGCAGCGAATCGTAGAACGGCGGTACCGAATCGCCCGCGCGCAGGTGCGTGTCGACTCGGATGCCTGGCCCGCCCGGCCAATGGACCGATGCCACCCGTCCCGGCGACGGCGCGAAGCCTGCGTCGGGATCCTCGGCATTGATTCGGCACTCGATTGCGTGACCGCAGAAGCGAACATCCGACTGCGCCAACCGCAGCGGCTCGCCACCGGCGATCCGGATCTGCTCCTTCACCAGGTCGATGCCGGTCACCGCTTCGGTGACGGGATGCTCGACCTGGATGCGCGTGTTCATCTCCATGAAATAGAACTGCCGGCTCGTTTCGTCGACGATGCACTCGATCGTGCCGGCGCTGCGGTAGCCGACGCGGCGGCACAATCGGATGGCAGCCTCGAACAGGCGTTCACGCAGATCCGCATCGAGCGCCGGCGACGGCGTTTCCTCGATCAGCTTCTGGTTGCGCCGCTGCATCGAGCAGTCGCGCTCGCCCAGGTGCAGCACGCGGTTGCCGTCCGACAGGATCTGGACCTCGACATGGCGCGCGCGTTCGATGAACTTCTCGACGTAGACCGCGCCGTCGCCGAACGCTGCCCGCGCCTCGCGCGCGGCCTCGTCGAACTGCGACGCGAGCCGCGCCGGATCGCTGACGATCCGCATCCCGCGCCCGCCGCCGCCCGCCGCCGCCTTCAGGATCACGGGGTAGCCGAGCCGGCCGGCAACCGCCGCTGCCGCTTCGGCATCGGGAACGATTCCGTCCGAACCCGGCGTCGTCGGCACGCCGGCCTCGGCGGCGATCGCGCGCGCGCGCGCCTTGTCCCCCATCGCGGCGATCGACTCCGCGCCGGGGCCGACGAACGCCAGGTCCTCGCGTTCGCACAGCGCGGCGAACGCGGCGTTCTCCGACAGAAAGCCGTAGCCGGGATGGATCGCGTCGGCGCGCAGCGCAGTCGCCGCGGAAACGATGCGGCGGGCGTTCAGATAGCTGTCGGACGATCGCGGCGGTCCGATGTGGACCGCATGGTCGGCGAGCGCGACCGGCAGGCTGTCCCGATCGGCGTCGGAGTAGACCTGAACGGTTTCGATGCCGAGCTCGCGGCAGGCGCGGATCACGCGCAACGCGATCTCGCCGCGGTTTGCAACCAGCATTCGTCGCAGCGGCCGGCGTTCGCGCGACGCGGTCATTGCGAGTGCGGCTCGATGACGATCAGCGGCTGGCCGTGCTCGACCGGCGTCGCGTCGTCGACGAGTATCGCGGTGACGATCCCGTGGCAGCCGGCGGAAATCGTGTTCATCAGCTTCATCACCTCGATGATGCAGACCGTCGTCCGAGGCTCTACGACGTCGCCGATCTCGACGAACGGCCGCGCGGCCGGTTCCGGCGCTCGATAGAACGTGCCGACCATCGGCGAATCGATGACCGTCGCGGTCGGCGGCAGCTCGGTCCGCAGCGAACGCTGTGCTGCGGCCGCGATCGGCTCGGTCGGTGCCGGCGAGCGCTGCGGCGCGCTCGGCGCCGCGGTTGCCGCATGCTCGGCCAGCTGCGGCGTCGCTTCGCGCGCCGCGGGCTGCAACGAAGGATCGCCGCCGCCGCGGCGAAGCTCGATCTCGAGATCGCCGCTGCGCAGCCGGATCTCGCTGAACTGCGATGACGACTTGATCAGCTCGACGAGCTGCAACACCTCCTGATACGTCAGCTGCCGCTCCCGCACTTGCTCCTCGCTCGATCGACCGCTTGCGCACCCATCTGCCGTCGGGTCCGGCGGCTTCGACCGGAGATGCTTGGCGGAGCGGAAATGATTGCATGGCGGCCCGGAGGACGCAATAATCGAAACCACATATTCCAGCTATCGAAATCGTTGGAGGAGCGACATGGCGAAGCCCGTCATCATCACCGTCGCGATCACCGGTGCATTGCCGCGCAAGAAGGACAATCCGGCGGTTCCGGTCACGCCGGCCGAGCAGATCGAGTCGACGCACGAGGCGTTCGAAGCGGGCGCATCGCTGGTGCACGTGCACGTCCGGAATCCGGACGAATCGCCGGGGTCGGATCCGGAGGCGTTCGCTCGCGTGCAGGAGGGCGTGCGCAAGCACTGCCCGGGAATGATCATCCAGTTCTCGACCGGCGGGCGCGGACGCGAGCCGTCGGCGCGCGGCGCGATGCTGTCGCTGCGTCCGGACATGGCGTCGCTGGCGACCGGATCGGTGAATTTTCCGACCAGCATCTACGAGAACCCGCCGGACTTCGTCGAGGGGCTCGCGCGCACGATGCTCGAGCACGACATCAAGCCCGAGATCGAGGTGTTCGACCTGGCAATGCTGTACAACGCGGTCGGCCTGGCGAAGAAGGGGCTGCTGAAGCCGCCGCTGCACGTCCAGTTCGTGCTCGGCATCCAGAACGCGCTGCCGGTGCGGCGCTCGGTATTCGACTTTCTGAGAAGCGAGCTGTCGCAGCTGATGCCGGACGCGACCTGGGTCGCCGCGGGCACCGGCCGCTTTCAATGGGAGGTCAACCAGTGGTGCCTGGAAGCCGGCGGGCACTGCCGCACCGGCCTGGAGGACAACATCAAGTTCGATGCCGACCGCCTGGCGGCGAGCAACGCCGAGCTGGTCAAGAAGATTGTCGACGTCTGCGAGCGGTATGATCGGCGGGTCGCGACCGCGAGCGAGGCGCGCGAGATCCTCGGGCTGCGCCAGGCCGAGACGATTCACTGAGGGCCGATGACGCGCCAGACCGTTACGCCGGGAACGGCCGCGAGCCATGCGACTGCAACCGATCATGGCCGTTCGCTGAACGCTCGGCAGCGGTCGCGCCGCCCGGATCTGCATGATGGGGCGTTGAAGGGCCTGACGCTCGCGGCACTGGTCGCCGTCGTCGCCTATTTCGCGGCGTTGCAGCCGAGCCTCCCGGCCGCATGGCGCACGCCCGGCAGCCCGCAGCTGTACCTGATCGGCGTGGTGGGCGCAGCGCTGCTGCTGGTGCCGATCGTCTTCACGCTCGTCAAGCGCACCGGGCGCGGCGGCTCGCCGCCCGGCTGGTTCGTCGCCCACGTGCTTGCGTCGCTGATCGGCGCGGTGCTGGTGATCATCCATTCCGCCGGCTACGTCCGCAGGCCGCCGGCGCTGCTGTTCGTCGTGATCGTCGTGCTGGTCGCGCTCGGCCTGTGGGGGCGGATCCGGATCAGCCGGGACATGGCCGCGACGTTCGCGAGCAACGAGCGCAGCTTCACGCCGGCGGACCCGGAGCGGCGCCGCCAGTTCGCCGCGATCGTCGCGGCAAAGCGGGATCTGTTGTCGCGGCTGGATCCGCGGGCGGCCGAGGCGACGTTCTCGGTCACGCTTCGACACTGGATGCGATCGCCGCGATTGGCGTGGCAATACGCGAAGCTCGCGCGTGCCGAGAGCGACCTGATCGGCGCACGGGCGCGCGTCGGGCCGGCTCAACGCTACTGGCGGCTGCTCCACATCGGACTGGCGTGTCTGTTGGTGCTCGGTATCCTGGTTCACGTGGCGACGGTGACGTTCTTCGCCGGCTACGTCGCAGGCGGCGCGCCGATCACCTGGTGGCACATCAGCGCCTGGTAGGAGACGCGATGCCCCGGCTGTCGCTGATGATCGACCTGGAACGCTGCATCGGCTGCAAGAGCTGCGAAGTCGCATGCAAGCAGGAGCACGGGCTGGGGCTCGGCGAATACCGCAACCGGGTCGTGTGGCTCGGCGATGCCGAACAGCCCGCGCTCGATTTCCTGACGATTACCTGCCAGCACTGCGAACGGCCGGCGTGCCTGCGGGCGTGCCCGGTGAATCCCAAGGCCATCGTGAAGGACGCCGAGACGGGCATCGTGCGGGTCCTGGAGGACCGTTGCACCGGATGCGGCGAGTGCGTGATCGCGTGCCCGTACGGGGCGATGGGCTACGATCCGGCCGGCCATCACTCGGTCAAATGCGATCTGTGCATCGACCGCCGCGCAGCGGGCGGCGCGACGACCGCCTGCGCGAGCGTATGCCCCGGATACGCGATCACGTTCGGGGAGCGCAGCGCGCATCTCGCGCAGGCGCAGCGCGAGGGCCGCACCGTTCGCGACCACGACCATTATCTGATGGGACCGGCGACGGTCTATCTGGACCGACTGCCGCGCGATCGCGACGCGGTCGCCGGCGGCGTGCGGCCGGCCGTCATGGATCGCGCCGCCGGCGGCGCGGTCCCGGGAGCGAAGCCACAATTTCCGTACGGCAGCGTGCGCGACGATCGGACCGCCGACCGCGTGGTTCCGGGCGGCTGCAACATCTGCTTCAACTCGTGCTCGACGAACTACCATTTCCGCGGCGATCGGCTGGTGAAGGTGACCGGCAACGACAGCGATCCGTACCTGCAAGGCAGGATCTGCCCGAAATCGCAGCTGAGCGTGCAGTTGTACGGCAGCGAGCGCCGGCTCAAGCAGCCGCTGAAGCGGGTCGGCGCGCGCGGCGAAGGGCGCTTCGAGCCGGTTTCGTGGGAACAGGCGCTCGACGAGATCTCGGATCGGATGAAGGCGGTGCGCGATCGCTGGGGTGCCGAAGCGGTCGCGATCTTTGCCGGGACCCGCACCGGCTCGATCACGCGCAACGGCTACATCCGGATCTTCGGGCAGATGTTCGGCACGCCGAACGTCGAGGGCACCGATCCGTTCTGCGCGGCGGGCAAGCATGTCGCCTACGAGCTCACGCAGGGCGACACGATGCCGGGCAACAGCTACACCGAGGCCGACATCGGCTCGGCCAGCCTGTACGTCTACTTCGGCGAGAACCAGGCCGAGGCGCGGCCGGTGTATTTCGGCATGATCAACAACTGGCGCGTGAAGAACCGCGCCCGGATGATCGTCGTCGATCCGCGCCACACCGCCACGGCAAGCAAGGCGGACCGCTGGCTGCCGATCCGCACCGGCACCGACCTGGCGCTCGCGCTCGCGATGGCCCACCACATCCTGCAGAGCGGGCTGCAGGATCGGGCGTTCTGCGAGCAGTGGGTCGAAGGATGGGAGCAGTGGCGCGACTTCATCTTCGAGAACGGCTACAGCCCCGATTGGGCGTCGCAGGTCACCGGCTTGCCTGCCGACGACATCAGAGCGCTTGCGGTGGAGATCGCGACTGCCGAGCGCTGCGTGATGTTCGCCAGCCGCGGCATCAACCAGCACACGAACGGCGTGCAGACGAACCGCGCATTGATGTTCGTCGCGGCGATCACCGGCAACTGGGGAAAGCGCGGCGGCGCGTTCCTGAACCTGTCGATCACGCCGCAGCTGTCGGCGTCGGCGCCGCCCGGCCGTCGCGCGAAGATCGCCAAGCCGATGGTTCGCCGCAGTCCGGCCGGCTGGGCCGACGCGATGCGAAGCGGCAAGCCGTATCCGATCAAGGCGTTGATCGCCTGCAACAATCCGATGGCGAACTGGCCCGGGCAGACCGCGATCCGCGAGGCGTTCCTGGCGCTCGATCTGCTGGTGCACATCGAGCTGTTCGAGAACCAGACGTCGGCCTATGCCGATTACGTGCTGCCTGCGGCGACCGGCATCGAGAAGGGCGAGATCGGTCGAGCGAACGACGAGCGGCGAATCGTCTGGATCGACAAGATGATCGATCCGCCGGGCAACGCGAAATCCGACGACTGGATCTGGATCGAGCTCGGCAAGCGCTTCGGTTTCGACGACGTGCTGCAGGAGAAGTACAAGGACTCGGCGCTGTTCTGGGACGAGATGTGCATCGACAACGATCACTTGCGAGGCATCACGCAGCAGCGCCTGCACTCGGTACCGTACCGCTGGGTGCGCTTTCCGGTCGCTGCCGCCGGCGACGCCGAGCAGGAGACGCTGTTCCTGGAAGGAGGCTCCGGCAAGCGGTTCCCGACTCCCAGCGGCAAGCTCGAGTTCTTCACGCCGGCGCTCGAAGAGAAGTTCCGGGCGGTCGGCCTGTCGGCGCTTCCTCAGTTCTACAGCGAGCGCGAGCAGCTGGTCGACCTGCCGTACGTCGAATTCGTCGAGGGCGACGATGCGCAGGGGGTGGTGTCGCCGTTCCACAAGGCGCCGACGCTGACGTCGCCGGCACGGATCCGCGCGCCTGGCAGCGATTCGCCGGGCGCCCGGCTGCGCGCGCAAGGTTTCGATCTGGAGCTGCTGACGGGGCGTCCGCCGGCGCCGCATTTCCACAGCTGGACCCACTATGCGTGGCAGGCGCAGGAGATGTGGCCGGACCTGTTCGCGCAGATCCACCCGGCGACCGCACAGCGGCTGGGAATTCGCGACGGCGACCGGGTGAAGGTCCAGAGCGCGCACGGCGAGATCGACGCGCTGGCCTGGGTCACTGCAGGGATCCGCGAAAGCAGCGTGTTCGTCCCGATCGGCTGGGACGAGCGGCAGCCGTATCACCCGTGGCGGCCGGTCAATTTCCTGACCGACAAGAATCAGCGCGACCCGGTGTCCGACCAGACGAACCTGAAGAGCCTGCTGTGCCGGGTCGTCCCGGCTTAGGAACAGGCCCTGATCAGGCGCCGGCGTCGCTCGCGAGCATCGCCAGCGCCGCCGAGGCCGTGCGCGCGAGCAGCGAATCGGCGCGCGACGTCAGCACGATCGGCACCTGCGTGCCCAGCATGATCCCGGCGCATTCGCCGGCGCCGACGTAGACGAACGACTTGTACAGCAGGTTGCCGGCGTTCAGGTCCGGCACCAGCAGCAGATCGGCGTCGCCGGCGACGCGCGATTCGATCCGCTTGATCCGGGCCGCCTCGGCCGAGAACGCGTTGTCGAAACCGAACGGGCCTTCGATCAGCGCTGCCGGCCATGCGCCGTCGCGGCACAGCCGCACCAGCTCGGCCGCGTCGACCGTCGCAGGAATCGCCGGGTTGACCGTCTCGACCGCGGCGAGCACGCCGACCTTCGGCTGCGCGATCCCCAGATTGCCGAGCAGCGCCAGCGCGTTCGTGACGATGTCGCGCTTGGCGGCGAGGTCCGGGGCGATGTTGCACACGCAGTCGCTGAGCGCGAGCAGCTTGTGATACCGCGGCAGGTCGAAGACGAACGCGTGGCTCATTCGGCGCCCGGTGCGCAGGCCGCTGCGGCCGACCACCGCCGAAAGCAGCTCGTCGGTGTGCAACGATCCCTTCATCAGCGCCGCAAGCCGGCCCTCGCGCACGAGTCCGACCGCGACCTGCGCGCTGCGCCTCGGGTCGTCGGGCGCATCGATCGTGTCGAAATCGCCGGGCGAGCGATTGCATGCTGCGGCCGCCTGCGCGATCGCGCGCGCGGGTCCGATCAGCACCGGATGCGCGATGCCCGCAGCGGCGATCGCAGCCGCCGAGTCGATCGCCAGCGGGTCGCACGGATATACGACGCCCAGCACCGGAACGCGCACCGACGCTTTCGCGCGCGCGACGTCGATCAGCGCGTGCAGCCGCGGATGCGCTGCCGCGGCCGCGGGGTCGCCAGTGCGTGTCGGGTCCATG
>DATLGW010000219.1:0-8050 GCA_035540315.1 Burkholderiaceae bacterium
GTCGCACAGTTCGGACGCTGGCCGCTCGATTGCGCGTTCGACCGCGCGCGGGCGCTGGGACTGCAGGCGGACGCCGGCATCGACGCGCTGATCGGCGAATTCCTGCGCCGCCGGGACGCGCGGCAGAGCAGCGCCTCGATCGGCCGGTGATCCGATCGGCCGACGGCGCGCGTCAACGCACCAGCGACGGCAGCCACAGTCCCAGCGGCGGAAACGCGATCAGCAGCGCGAGCACGACGAATTCGAGCGCGAGAAACGGCAGCGCGGCGCGGTAGACGACGCCGATCGGATACTGCGGCGGCGCGACGCCTTTCATCACGAACAGCAGCAGGCCGAACGGCGGCGTCAGGAAGCTGATCTCCATCGTCAGCAGGTACACGACGCCGAGCCACAGCAGGTCGATGCCGACCGCGTTGGCGATCGGCACGAACAGCGGCACCGTCAGCATCACCATGCTGACCTGGTCGACGAAGCAGCCGAGCACGACCAGCACGACGATCATGCCGAGCAGCACGGTGAACGGTTCTGCGCCGGTCTGTCCGATCAGCGCGACCATCCCGCCGGTGGCGCCGGAGAACGACAGGATCTGGCTGAACGTCGTCGATGCGACGATGATGAACAGGATCATCACGCCGGTCTTCGCGGTCTCGCGCAGCGCGGTCACCAGCGCGGTCCAGGTCAGCGAACGGTAGGCGGCGGCGGCGATCGCCGATGCGATCGCGCCGAGCGCTGCCGACTCGGTCGGCGCGGCCACGCCGGCCAGCAGCGAGCCGACGACCACGACCAGGATTCCCGACAGCGGCAGCACGTAGACGACGAACGGACGCCAGCGCTCGCGCGCGCTCATCGGCACCGCCTCGTCGGGCGGCGCGTCCTGCGGCCGCGCCTTCGCCCGCAGCACGATGTAGCCGAAGAACAGGATCGCCATCAGCAGCCCGGGCAGGATGCCCGCGACCAGCAGCTTCGAGATCGAAATTCCGGCCAGGCTGCCGACCAGCACTGCAAGCGCCGACGGCGGAATCAGCATCGCGATGCCGCCGGTCGCCATGATCGGCCCCATCGCGAGCGTCGGGTGGTAGCCGCGGCGCAGCATCTCGGGCAGCAGCGAGCGGCCCAGCATCGCGGTGTTCGCGATCGTCGATCCCGACAGCGCGGCGAACACGGTGCCGCCGGCGACGGTGACGACCGACAGCCGTCCCGGAACCCGCGTGATCACCCGCTCGATCGCGTCGATCGCGCGCAGCGCGACGCCGGTGTGCAGCAGGATCTCGCCCATCAGGATGAACAGCGGAATCGGCGCCAGGCTGAAATTCGTGATCGCCGACACCGCGTTGCGGGTCATCTGCACCAGTCCGATCTCGCCGCCCAGGAAGATCCACGCGCCGACCAGGTTGATGCCGAAGAACGCGACCGCGACCGGCAGCCCCAGCACGAGCAGCAGCACCAGCCCGCCGGCGAGCAGCGACAGCGCAGCGGTCCAGTCCATCGAGGTCAGCGCGCGGCGGCGTTGCCGGCGGCCGACTCGCGCAGTGCGCGCGCGAACAGCCGGGCGAACTCGATCGCCAGCAGCGCCATGCCGGCCGGCACCAGCGCCAGCACCCACCACTCGGGGAAGACGAACGACTTGTACACCAGGCTGCCGCGCGCGAATGCCTGCGCGGTGGCCTTCAGGCCGTAGAACAGAACGGTGGCGCTGATGACGATTCCGAGCGCCGAGGACAGCAGCCGCATCACGCGCTGGGACCCCGGCGGCATCCGGCTCACCAGCAGGTCGACCGTCACGTGCCCGCCCTCGCGCAGTACCCAGGGCGCGGCCGCCAGCGTCGCGACCAGCATCGCGTACTCGAGCAGCTCGATCAGCCAGCCGACGCCGGAGCCGAGCAGGTTGCGGAATCCGACGTCGATGCCGATGCCGATCGCCATGCCGGCGAAGATGAAGCCGGCGGCGAGCCCGAGCGCGTCGATCAGCCGGTCGTAGGCGCGCGCGAGCATGCCGCCGGACGTCACTTCGTCAGCAGTTCCCGCAGGCGCTTGGCGTTCTGCGGCGCGACCTTGTCGATCTGCGCCCACCCCGCCTCGCGCGCGGTGCTGATCCACTTGTCGCGTTCGGCGCCCTTGAGCTCGATGACCTTGATGCCGGCATCGACCTGGCGCTGCGCTTCCTTGCGGTTGAGCTCGGGGTTCTGCGCGTTCGTCGACTCGAGCCATTCGGCCATCTTCGTCAGGAACGCGCGCTGCTGATCGTTCATCGAGCGCCAGCGGTTCAGGTTCACCAGCACGTTGACGTCGACGTTGTAGAAGCCGGGGTCGACGCGGAACTTCGTGACCTCGTGCCAGCCCAGATCGAAGATGCCCTGGATCGGCCAGCCGTAGCCGTCGACGACGCCCCGCTGCAGCGCCGTGTAGACCTCGCCCGGCGGCGTTTGCACGTTGTTCGCGCCCAGCGCCGCGAAGAACGCGCGATACACCGGCGTCACGCGCAGCGTCAGCCCGGACAGGTCGGCGCGTTCGACCGGCTTGTTCAGGTACAGGTGAAACGGCGTGCCGTCGCCGACGCGCGCCAGGTACCAGACGTTCATCTTCTGGTTGTGCAGCTGGTTGATCAGCTCCCACGCGCCGTTCTTGCGCTGCTGCTGGATCGGGATCTCCGCGAGCTTCAGCGCATCGCCCTCGGGCAGCAGCGTCGGGTAGAACGCGGCAGTCACGTTCGCGATGTCGACCACGCCGCCGGAGACTGCGTTGCCGACCTCGAACGGCGGAATGGCCGACGGTCCGCCGATCAGGTTGATCCGCACCAGCCCCTTGCCTTCGGCGTTGACTTTCTCGACGAACGCCTCGAACTGGCGGGAGAACGCGGTGCCGGGCTGAAACGCCGTCACCGCGCGCAGCACGACCTCCTGCGCCGCCGCCGATGTCGTCCAGGCCATTGCGAACACGACCAGCGTCGATGCGATCCGATGCTTCATGCGCGAGCCTCCTTGGTAGGGTTTCCGACCGTCGAACCTGCGCCGGTAGTCTAGCGCGTCAACCCAGCAGCATCCTGGGCAGGAACAGCACCAGCTCCGGAAACAGCAGCATCGCGCCGATGCACAGTGCATAGGCGGCAATGAAATAGGCGACGCCGACGAAGATCGTGTGGATCGGTATGTCCGGCGCCAGCCCGTTGACGATGAACACGTTCACGCCGACCGGCGGCGTAATCGCACCGAGCGTCGTCACCAGCGTCAGCAGCATCGTGTACCAGACCGGATCGAAGCCGAGCGCCTCGGACAGCGGAAAGAAGATCGGCAGCGTGACGACCAGGAAACCGAGCGCGTCCATCAGCATGCCGCCGGCCAGGTAGATCAGCAGCACGACGAGCATGATCACGCCGGGCGCCACCGGCAACGCGGCGGCCCATTCGGCCAGCTCGAACGGCAGGCGGGTCACCGTCAGGAAGCGGCCGAACAGCACTGCGCCGGTGATCAGCAGCACGACCATCGACGAGATCCGCAGCGTCTCGCCGACGGCCAGCATGAACTCGCGCACGCTGAGCCGGCGGCGCGCGACGCCGAGCACCAGCGCGCCGAACGCGCCCGCGGCGCCGGCCTCGGTCGGCGTGAAGAAGCCCGCGTACAGCCCGCCGATCACGAGCACGAACAGCGTCAGCGTGTCGACGACGCCGCCGAGCGACGCGAGCTTGTCGCGCAGCCTCGTGCGGGGACCCGGCGGCCCCAGCGCCGGGCGGCGCACGCACAGCGCGACGATCGTGGCCGCCAGCAGCGCCGCGAGCACGAGACCCGGCACGATCGCCGCGAGGAACAGCCGCAGCAGCGACTGCTCGGTCTGCACCGCGATCACGATCAGCACGACGCTCGGCGGAATCACGACGCCGAGCGTGCCGCCGACCGCGACCGTGCCCGCCGACAGCGCCGGGTCGTAGCGGTAGCGGCGCATCTCGGGCAGCGCGATCGTTCCCATCATCGCGGTGGTCGCCGAGTTCGAGCCGCAGATCGCAGAGAACCCGGCCGACGCCGCCACCGTCGTCCCGGCCAGCCCGCCCGGCCACTGCCCGACCCACGTGTATGCGGTCTCGTACAGCCGCTCGGTGACGCCGGAGCGGTAGGCGAGCTGCCCCATCAGCACGAACAGCGGGATCACCGACAGCCCGTAGGAGGAGAACTGCTCCCACACGTTCGTCGCCAGCAGGTGCGCCGCCGCGGTCCACGGCAGCATGTACGCGTTGCCGAGCACGCCGGCCAGCAGCATCGCGAACGCGATCGGCATGCCCAGCGCCATCAGCGCGAACATCGCGGCCAGGCCGACCAGCGCGATCAGGGCGGGATCCACGGTGAGGCGAGAAGTTCCGGCTAGCGCAGCAGCAGTCGCGCCAGCGACCGCAGCGCGTCGACCAGCAGCGCGAGCGTCAGTCCGACGAAGCCGATCGCGACGACGAACACCCACGGGTGCACGAGCGCCTTCAGCGTCTCCGACAGCGATCCGCTCGCCTGCAGCGTCTGGCCGTAACGCACGACGTACCACGCGACCGCGGCGAACAATGCCAGCGACGCCAGGCTCGTCAGCGCGTCGACGAATGCGGCCGCACGTCCGTTGAGCCGATCGGTCAGCAACGTCATCGCGACGTGGCCGCGATGCAGCTGCGCATAACCGAGCGCGAGCGCCATCGCGACGGCCGACAACCAGCCGATGACCTCGAACGAGCCGGCGACCGGACGGCCGGCGCTGCGCAGCGCGACGTCGGCGACGGTGAACGCCATCATCGCGATCAGCGCCACGCCGGCCGCCGCCGCGAGCGCGCGGTTCAGGACCTCGCTGGCCGCATGCAGCGGCCGCAGCGCGCGCAGCCGTCCGGCACGCAGCTCGGGCGGCGTCACGGCTGCTTCGCGAACTGGGCGCTCAGCTCCTTCACGCGCTGGATGTAACGCTCAGCCGGCAGCCCCTTGCCCTTCATCTCGTCGATCCACTGCTTGACCATCGGCTCGAGCTTCGCGTCCCAGGCGCGGCGCTCGTCGGCCGGCAGCGACACCACCTGCAGGTTGTGCTGCTTCTTCGACCACTCCATTGCGGCGCCGACGTTCTTCTGGTCGTGGTAGCGGCCGGTCCACGTCGGCATCTCCTCGGCCAGCTCGTCGATCACCTTCTTCACGTCGTCGGGCAGCTTGTCCCACCGCTTGCGGTCCATCACCGCAGCGAAGCTGACGACCACGGTCGGGTAGTCGGTGACGAACTTCAGCATCTCGGCCAGCCGGAAGTCCTGCAGCACCTCGCGCGAAGTCATCGTGCCTTCGATGACGCCCGTCTGCACCGCCTGCGGCACCTCGGGCATCGGCATGCCGACCGGCGCGGCGCCCAGCGCCGCCAGCACCGGCACGCCGGTGCCGGCCGCGCGCAGCTTCATGCCCGACAGGTCGGCCGCGCTGCGGACCGCACGCCGCGACTGGATGTAGCCGGGCTCGCCGGTGAACATCGCGATCACCTTGAAGTTCTCGAACTCCTTCGGCTGGAACTCCTTCGTCACCGCCCACAACACGCGGCTGGCGACGGTCGCGTCCGGGAATCCGAGCGGCAGCGAGATTCCGGAAGTCAGCGGAAAACGCCCCGGGTCGTACGACGGCGAGCCCAGCCCGATGTCGGCGACGCCCTTGCTGACGCCGTCGTACATGTCGCGTGCCGACAGCAGCGTGCCGCCGGGGAACGTGCGGACCTGGACCTTGCCGTTCGTGCGCTTGTTCAGCTGCTCGGCCCAGTGGGTCATCTGCCGGCCGGGGAACGTGCCGGCGGGCGCGAAGAACGCGTAGGTCAGCGTGATGTCGGCTGAGCGCGCCGGCGCGGGCGCAAGCAGCGCGGCGGCTGCCGTCAGCGCGAGCAGGGGTTGCAGCAGGGTTGCAATTCGCGGCATGTGGGTCTCCATCGCTGTGTGTGGCGGCGCGGCCGCCGCTGCCGGCGAGAGGCGCCTGTGGAGCGGGCGTCGCGCGCCCGAGACGGAATTAGACGCTTTTGCGGTGCGGCGGTCCAGTTGTCGCGCCGGCTGCGCAGCGATCCCGCGTCGCCGTGCCCATCCCGCCGGGTGACACGCGGCGGCTGCGCGCTCAGCGCCGCCCGATGCTCAGCCCGACGATCGCGCCGATCACGATGAACGCGCCGACGATCTGCACCGGCGCGACCATCTGGTCCAGGATCACCCAACCGAGAAACAGCGATGCGATCGGTTCGAAGTTCAGCACGGCCGCGTTGTTGACCGCCCCCAGCCGCGGCAGCACGACGAACAGCGACGTGATCGCGCTGCCGTAGAACAGCGTCAGCAGCGCCAGGCCGATCCAGCCGACCCGATCCGCCGGGAACGCGAAGCCGGCGGTCGGCGCCGCTGCGGCGGCAGTCACGACGGCGACGACCGCCATCGTGACCGCAGTGCGCAATCGCCCGTCGACTTGCGGCAGCCAGCGCACCGTCAGGTACATCGCCAGCGCGAACGACAGCGATGCCGCCAGCGCATAGCCGACGCCGGCGCCGATTTCCTCCCATCGGCGCGCGAAGCCGCCGGCCTCGCCGGTGCCGCCGACGCGGCCGGCGACGTCCAGCGCCAGCGCGAGCCCGAACAGCGCGACCGGCATCGCGATCCACGCGCGCCGCGACGGCCGTTCGCCGCCGAGCACCCAGGAGGTCAGCGCCAGCAGCAGCGGAAACGTGTTGAACGCCAGCAGCGCGAGCGCGACCGGGATCCGCGCGACCGCCGAATACAGGCAGTAGCTCTGCACCGCGAGCACCAGCCCGATCGCGACCGCGCGCGGGCGCACCGCCGCCGGCAGCGCAATCGGCACGCCCGCCGCGCGCATCAGCATCAGCACGAACAGCGCAGTCACCGCCGAGCGCACCGCAACCGCGGTCGGCACGTTCACGCCGTGGTCGAACGCGAGCCGGGCACTGATGTGATTGCTCGCGAACATCACCGAGATCGCCAGCAGCAGCGCGATGCCGGCCCAGCGCGGGATCGGTCGCGCGTTCGCCGTCATCCGCGCGCGCGCCGCTGATCGGACCGGTCGGCTGCCGCTGGCCGCGTCGCCATCTACAGGCGGTCGAACATCGCCTGCAGCTGCGCGGCGCCCGCCTGCTCGGTCAGCGCCAGCATCAGCAGCACGCGCGCCTTGTGCGGCGGCAGCTCGCCGGCGGTCGCGTAGCCGAGCGCATCGTCGTCGAACTGTGCGCTGTTGCGCGTGATCCGCCCTTCCAGGCCGCGGCTGGCGCGCACCACCTGCACGTGCTGGCGTTGCGCCAGCTCCAGCGCCTGGCGCACCTCGGCGGGCGCGTTGCCGTTGCCCACGCCGGCGTAGATCAGCCCGCGCGCGCCGTCGGCAACCGCCGCGGCAATCGGACCGGCGCCGATGCCGGCATAACCGTAGACGATGTCGACCCGCGGCAGCGCCGCGTCGTCGGCGACGTCGATCACCAGCCGCTCGCCGGCCGGCGGCGGCGCAAAGAACCGGGCGCTGCCGTCGGCGATCGCGCCCAGCTCGCCCGCCGAGCGGCTGCCGAACGCGGCGACGCTCGCGCAGTGCTGCTTGGTGACCGCGAGCGCGCCGTGGATGCGCTCGTTCATCACGACCATCGTGCCGCGGCCGCGCGCCGCCGGCGCCGCGGCGACCGTCACCGCGTTGAACAGGTTCGCAGGTCCGTCGGCCGAATATGCGGTCGCGGGCCGCATCGCGCCGGTCACGACGACCGGCTTGTCCGAACCGACCGTCAGGTGCAGGAAGAACGCGGTTTCCTCCATGGTGTCGGTGCCGTGGGTGACGACGACGCCGGCGACGTCGTCGCGCGCGAGCGCTTCGCGCACGTGGCGGCGGATCAGCAGCCAGTCGGGCGGCGCGAGGTCGAAGCTGGCGCGCTGCAGCGGCTGCACGAACGTCAGCCGCGCGATCTTCGGCAGGTCCGGGACCGTCTCGGCGAGCGCGTCGATCGGCAGCGCCGCGGGACGGTAGATCGTGCTCTGCGTCGGCGACGCCGCAGTGCCGGCGATCGTGCCGCCGGTTCCGACGATGACGACGCCGGGGAG
>DATLGW010000220.1:0-7439 GCA_035540315.1 Burkholderiaceae bacterium
GTTCGGACCGGACGATACGCCGCGCCCGTTCAAGGTCAACCAGGTGCTGCGGTTCAAGGGGCTCGAGCGCGTCGTCGTCGACGACGCGAGCGCGGGCGACATCGTCGCGATCAACGGCATCGACGAGATCGGCATCGGCGCGACCGTCTGCGATCCCGCCGCGCCCGAGGCGCTGCCGCTGCTGCAGGTCGACGAGCCGACGATGACGATGGAGTTCCTCGTCAACACGTCGCCGCTGGCGGGCCGCGAAGGCCGCTTCGTGACCAGCCGGCAGCTGCGCGAGCGGCTCGAGCG
Source organism: Burkholderiaceae bacterium (assembly GCA_035540315.1). Classification (GTDB taxonomy): domain Bacteria; phylum Pseudomonadota; class Gammaproteobacteria; order Burkholderiales; family Burkholderiaceae_E; genus DATLGW01. The sequence goes on from DATLGW010000220.1 coordinate 295, forward strand.
CGAGCTGAAGTCGAACGTCGCGCTGCGGGTCGAGTTCCCGGCAGATTCCGACACGTTCGTCGTGTCGGGCCGCGGCGAGCTGCACCTGACGATCCTGCTGGAGAACATGCGCCGCGAAGGCTACGAGCTCGCCGTGTCGCGTCCGAAGCCGCGGATCCGCGTCGACGCGCAAGGCAACCGCAGCGAGCCGTACGAGCTGCTGACGGTCGATGTCGACGAGGCGCATCAGGGCGCGGTGATGGAGCAGCTCGGCGGCCGTCGCGGCGAGCTGCAGGCGATGGATCCGGACGGCAAGGGCCGCGTGCGCCTCGAGTACCGGGTGCCGGCGCGCGGGCTGCTCGGATTCCACAACGAATTCCTGAACCTGACGCGCGGCACCGGGCTCGCCAGCCACGTGTTCGACGACTACGGCCCGTGGGCCGGATCGATCGAGGACCGCCGCAACGGCGTGCTGGTGTCGCAGGACGACGGCGCCGCGGTCGCGTACGCGCTGTGGAAGCTGCAGGAGCGCGGCCGGATGTTCGTCGCGCCGAACGACCCGGTCTACGAAGGCATGATCATCGGAATCCACACCCGCGACAACGACCTGGTCGTCAATCCGATCAAGGAGAAGAAGCTGACGAACGTGCGCGCGTCGGGCAAGGACGAGCACATCGTGCTGACGCCTCCGATCGAGCTGACGCTCGAGCGCGCGGTCGAGTTCATTGCCGACGACGAGCTGGTCGAGATCACGCCGAAGAGCATCCGGCTGCGCAAGCGGTTCCTGAACCAGCACGACCGCAAGCGGGCCGAGCGCGAGGCGGCGGCGAGCGCGGCTTGACGCAGGCGAGCGCGGGGCGGCGGCGCGGCCGTAACATGCGGCGATGGCTGCCGCACCGCTCGACGTCGTCATCATCGGCGCTGGCCACAACGGCCTGGTCTGCGCCGCGTACCTGGCCGCCGGCGGGCTGAACGTCCGCGTCGTCGAGCGCCGCAGCATCGTCGGCGGCGCCGCGGTCACCGAGGCGTTCCATCCGGGTTTCCGCAACTCGACCGCGAGCTACACGGTCAGCCTGCTGCAGCCGCAGGTGATCCGCGACCTTCGGCTAGCCGAGCGCGGGCTGCGGATCGTCGAGCGGCCGTTCTCGAATTTCATCCCGTTGCCCGACGGGCGCGCGCTGCGCTACGGCGGCGAGCTCGCCGAGTCGCAGGCGTCGATCGCACAGTTCTCCGCGCGCGACGCGCAGCGATTGGCGGCGTATTACGCGCAGTTCGACCGGCTGGCCGCGATGCTCGGACCGTGGCTGCTGCGCACGCCGCCAAACCTGGGCGGCCGATTCGTCGTTCGCTCGCTGCGCGATGCGCTCGCGGCGGCGCGACTGCTGTGGCAGGTCGGCGCGCTGCCGCGCGACGGCCAGCGCGACCTCGCCGACGTCTTCACGAAGAGCGCCGGCCACTGGCTCGACGCGACGTTCGAGTCCGAGCCGCTGAAGAGCGTGCTCGGCTGGGACTCGATCGTCGGCAACTACGCGAGCCCGTACGCTGCAGGCTCGGCGTACGGTCTGCTGCACCACGGCCTGGGCGGGGTCAACGGCAAACCCGGACGCTGGGGCCATCCGATCGGCGGCATGGGACGGATCGCCGAGCTGATCGCCGACGAGGCGCGGTCGCGCGGCGTGCGGATCGACGTCGATTCGCCGGTGCGCGAAGTGCTGGTCGAACGCGGTCGGGCGGTCGGCGTACGGCTCGAGACGGGCGAGGAGATCCGATCGCGCGCCGTGGCGGCGAACGTGAACCCGAAGCTGCTGTATCAAAGGCTGGTGACCCGCAGCGAGCTGCCCGCGGACTTCGCACAGGCGATCGACCGCTACCGCTGCGGCTCGGGAACGCTGCGGATCAACGTCGCGCTGTCGGAGCTGCCGGACTTCTCGTGCTGCCCGGGCACGAACGCGCAGCCGCACCATGCGAGCGGCATCCTGTTCTCGCCGTCGCTCGCGTACATGGACCAGGCGTGGCGCGACGCCGAAGCCGACGGCTTCTCGCAGCAACCGGTGGTCGAGATGCTGATCGGCAGCGTCGCCGACGACACGCTGGCGCCGCGCGGCGCGCACGTGGCGGCGCTGTTCTGTCAGCAGTTCAAGCCCGCTGCCGACTGGAGCGCGCTGAAGGATGATGCGGTGCAGGCGGTGTTCGGCGTCGTCGACGGCTACTGTCCGAACTTCCGCCGCGTTTTGCTCGGTTATCGCGCCTGGTCGCCGCTGGACCTGGAAACCGACTTCGGCCTGATCGGGGGCGACATCTGGCACGGGCAGCTGTCGCTTGACCAGTTGTTCTCGATGCGGCCGCTGCTCGGCTTTGCCGACTACCGCGGACCGCTGCCGGGGTTGTATCACTGCGGCGCCGGCGGGCACCCCGGCGGCGGCGTCAGCGGTGCGCCGGGCCGCAACGCCGCACGTGAAATCCTGCGGGACTTGCGCTGACGTCGTTGCGTCAGTGAACATCCGATCGCGAATTCGCCGGAGGGAACGTCAATGGCTCTGCTGGGGACCGCCGCGCTGGCGATGTGGTGGGACATCGCACCCGAGGTCCGCGCCGATTTCGAGCATTGGCACACGCACGAACACTTCCCGGAACGGCTGGCGATCGCCGGCTTCCGACGCGCGTCCCGCTGGACCGATGCCTGCGGTGGCGACGGATTGTTCGTCCTGTACGAGCTCGCGTCGCACGACGTGCTGTCGTCGCCGGCGTACGTCGAGCGACTGAACGCGCCGACGCCGTGGTCGACCCGGCTGATGCCGCACCATCGGAACATGGTGCGCAGCCAGTGTCGTGTCGTCGCCACCCGCGGCGCGGTGCTCGCGCGCGTGCTGCTGACCGTGCGGCTGGCGGCCACCCACGCCGCGCAGCCGCGGTTGCAGCAGGCGCTCTGCGCCCTCGTCGATGAACTGCCACGGCGCCCCGGACTGGCGGGAGCGCACCTGTTGCGCCATCAGCCGCCGCCCGTCGCGACGACGACGGAGCAGCGGCTGCGCGGCGGCAGCGATGGGGTTGCCGGATGGATCGTGCTCGTCAGCGCATACGACGACTCGGCGTGTGATGCGATGATCGATCGTGAGCTCTGCGCCAACGCGCGGGATGCGATCGGCGCCACCGCGGGTTCGATCGGCCGATATCGGCTGTCGGCTTCGGCGCTGCCGCAGGATCTGGTTTGACAGCCTCCCGGGCATCTTCTGCGGCAAAGCGTCCTCCGAGCGCGACGTTTTTGCGGATGACGCCAACGGCCGACCACCGATTTCCGTTGCCTATCCGCCGAAACTCGTGCTAGCGTCCGCCGCGGATGCCGTCCGGCGGGCACCGCCGGTCCGGCATCGGATCCGGGACGAAAACCAAGGAGGAGGAGGTCATCATGCTACGGCTGTTCCGTTCCGCCGCGGTTGTTTGCGCGCTCGCGCTGGCCGCGACGCCGCTGGCCGCCCAGGAGAAGCGCGTGCGCGCGCAGATGGGTTGGGCGTTCCCCAGCACCACCGGGCTGCTCGGCCCTACCCAGACGCGGCTCGTCGAGACGCTGCGCGCGATCTCGGGCGGCTCGATCGACGTGCGCGGTTTCGAGCCGGGCGCGCTGGTGCCGGCGAGCCAGTACCTGGACGCCGTCGGCAGCGGCTCGCTCGACATGGCATGGACGGTGTCGGGCTTCTGGACCGGCAAGGACATCGCGTTCGCGCTGTACGCATCGGTGCCGTTCGGCCCGGATCCCGGCGAGTACCTCGCGTGGATCTACCACGGCGGCGGGCTGCAGCTGATGAAGGATCTGCACGCGAAATACAACGTCGAGGTGATTCCGTGCGGCTTGATCTCGCCCGAAGCGTCGGGGTGGTTCCGCAAGGAGATCAAGTCGCTCGATGACCTGAAGGGGCTGAAGATGCGCTTCTTCGGGCTGGGCGCGAACGTGATGCAGAAGCTGGGCGTGTCGACGCAGCTGCTGCAGGCGGGCGAGATCTTCCAGGCGCTGCAGCTCGGCACGATCGACGCGACCGAGTTCTCGATGCCGGTGATGGATCTGACGCTGGGCTTCCACCAGGTCGCCAAGCACTACTATTTCCCCGGCTGGCACCAGTTGACGACGATGAACGAGCTGATCATCTCGAAGAAGAAGTGGGCCGAGTTCTCGGACACCCAGAAGAAGCAGATCGAGATCGCCTGCGAGTCGATCATGCTGCGCCAGTTCGCCGAGGGCGAGGCGGTGCAGTTCAAGGCGATGCAGGAGATCCAGGCCAAGGGCGTCACGATCCACAAGTGGCCCAAGGAGTTCCTCGACGCGTTCGAGAAGGCCTGGAACGAAGTCGCCGCCGAGCAGGTCGCGAAGAGTCCGGAGTTCAAGAAGGGCTGGGAATCGTACACCGCGTTCCGCAAGAACTACGCGATCTGGAAGGACCACGGCTACCTGAAGTGACGCCGCGCGCGTCCTAGGGATCCGCGGCCGCGCGACGGGGGCGCGCGCGGCCGCGGGTGATCGCGTCATGGCTTCGCTCCCGAGAGTCCGGCCATGGGCATCCTGCTGCGACTGTCCGACCTCATCGAGGCGCTGCTTCGCCGCGTCGCCGACGCCGGCGCGTGGGCGTTCATCGCCTGCATCGTCGTCATCGTCTTCGACGTGGTCACCCGCAAGGTCGGGTTCCAGCTGCCGGGGCTGGGGTCGACGCGGCTGCAGGAGCTCGAATGGCACCTGCACGCGGTGCTGTTCTGCACGTGGCTCGGTTACACGTACGTGCGCAACGGGCACGTGCGGATCGACGTGTTCACCGCGAGCCTCGCGCCGCGCAGCAAGCTCTGGCTCGAGCTCGCGTGCTGCATCGTTTTCGCGCTGCCGTACCTGTGGATCGCGCTGCCGTATGCGCACGATTTCTTCCTGCTGTCGTTCCGGCAAGCCGAGGGGTCGGATGCGCCGACCGGGCTGCCGTACCGCTGGGTCGTCAAGTTCTTCCTTTACTTCGCGTTCATCAGCGTGCTGCTGGCCGTGATCGCGGTGATGGCGCGCTGCGTGGTCGCGCTGTTCGGCACCGCCGAGCAGCGCAGCCGCGCGTACGTTCCGTTCGCGCGCCCTTCGGAGCGCGCGCCGTGATCGATTGGCTGATCGATCACCTGGCGGTGATCATGTTCTTCGCGCTGATCTTCATCATGTTCCTCGGCTATCCGGTCGCGTTCCTGCTCGGCGCGATCGGAATCGGCTTCGGCGCGCTCGGGATCGTCTTCGACGTCTTCAGTCCCACGCAGTTCGCGAACCTGCTGCCGCGCATCTACGGCCAGGCCGTGCAGAACCAGGTGCTGGTCGCGATTCCGATGTTCGTGTTCATGGGCACGATGCTCGAGCGAAGCGGCGTCGCCGAGGACCTGCTGAAGACGCTGCAGCTGATGCTGCGCCGGATGCCCGGCGGGCTGGGGATCGCGGTGACGCTGCTCGGCACGATCATGGCGGCCACGACGGGGATCGTCGGCGCGTCGGTGATCATGCTCACGCTGATCGCGCTGCCGGTGATGCTGAACACCGGCTACGACAAGTCGCTCGCCGTGGGCACGATCGCGTCGGCCGGAACGCTCGGCATCCTGATTCCGCCCAGCATCATGCTCGTCATCATGGGCGATCTGGTCGGTATCCCGGTGGGGACGCTGTTCATGGGCGCGGTGCTGCCGGGGCTGCTGATGAGCGGGCTGTACATCGTCTACATCGCCGTCGTCTGCATGCTGAAGCCGTCGCTCGCGCCCCGTCTTCGCGGCGCGCTGACCGCGGCCGACGAGCGGCTGACGGTCAAGGCGGTGTTGCTGAGCTTCCTGCCGCCCGCGGCGCTGATCGGGCTCGTTCTCGGCTCGATCTTCGGGGGGTGGGCGACGCCGACCGAAGCCTCGGGGGTCGGCGGCCTCGGCGCGATCCTGCTCGCGATCGCGAACCGGCGCTTCAACATGAAGGTGCTGCGCGAGGTGATGACGTCGGCGGCGATGACCAATGCGCTGGTTTTCTTCATCATCTTCGGCGCGACGCTGTTCTCCTACGTGTTTCGCGCGCTCGGCGGCGACGACGTCGTGGCCGACCTGCTCAAGGCGATGGGGCTGCACACCGGGTGGGAGGTGATGGCGTTCGTGATGGCCCTGGTGTTCTTCATGGGCTTCTTCTTCGACTGGATCGAGATCTGCCTGATCGTGCTGCCGATCTTCGCGCCGATCCTCGCGAAGCTCGACTACGGCACCGCGATCGAGGGCAGGGCGCTGATCCTCGCGTGGTTCGCGATCCTGATGGCCGTGAACATGCAGACGGCGTTCCTCACGCCGCCGTTCGGCTTTGCGCTGTTCTACATGCGGGGAATCGTTCCGCCGTCGATCACGATCGGCGACATCTATCGCGGCATCATCCCGTTCGTCGTCGTGCAGGTGGTCGCGCTGATCGTGTGCATCCTCTTCCCGGAGATCGTCCTGTACCTGCCGCGGCGCATGGGATTTCTGGAATAGCGTCAGGCGTCGATCTCGCCGTCGGCGACCAGCCGCGCGACCGCCGCGATGTCCGGCGCCAGCATCCGGTCGCGGTCCAGGAACGGCACCCGCTCGCGCACACGCGCGTGAACCGCCTCCAGCGCCGGGGAGCTTCGCAGCGGCCTGCGCAGCTCCAACGCCTGACACGCTGCAACCAGCTCGATCGCGACGATTGCCGCGGCGTTGTCGATCATCGGATGCAGGCGGCGCGCGGCCCAGGTCGCCATCGATACGTGGTCCTCCTGGTTCGCCGACGTCGGAATCGAGTCGACGCTCGCCGGATGCGCGAGCGCCTTGTTCTCCGATGCGAGCGCCGCCGCGGTGACCTGCGCGATCATCAGTCCCGAGTTCAAGCCCGGCTCGAGCGCGAGGAACGGCGGCAGGTCGGTCAGCGTCGGATCCATCAGCATCGCGGTGCGCCGCTCCGACAGCGAGCCGATCTCCGCGATCGCGAGCGCGAGGTTGTCGGCGGCGAACGCGACCGGTTCGGCATGGAAGTTGCCGCCCGACAGCGCCTCGCGCGACTCGGCGAACACCAGCGGATTGTCCGACACGCCGTTCGCCTCGGCGAGCAGCACGTCGAACGCGTGCCCGATCTGGTCGGCGCACGCGCCCATCACCTGCGGCTGGCAGCGCAGGCAATACGG
>DATLGW010000221.1:0-8370 GCA_035540315.1 Burkholderiaceae bacterium
GTACTCGTCGGCCGTGCCGTCGCGGCGCTGCCGAAAGCTCGCAGGCCGGCCGGTGGCGGTGCCGTACTGGAAGCCCTCGGGATCCTGGCGCAGCACCAGCCGGTCGCCGCGGATGCGGATCGTGCCCTTGGTCAGCACGACGTTGCCCGTGAACACGTTCGTCTGCTTGGCATCGTCGTACAGCATCCGGTCCGACTCGATCCGGGTCGGCTGCTCGCGGTCGGCGCGCTCGGCCGCCGCCGGCGGCGCCCCGAGCGCAGCGGCGATTGCCGCGGCCAGCGCCAGCGCCAGCCCGGTCCGCGTACCGCCGGAGCCAACCCGCGAAACCGTCAACGTATCGCCTTTCCTGTCGTCGTGGCCGGGCCGCTGCCGGCCGCGGTCCGGGGCGCAGCGCCGCTGTTGCCGCGATCGGGCCTGCCGGGGGTGCCGGTCCAGACGCTGCGGACGTCGGAGTCTACCCGCAATTGCCGGGCGCGATTGTCCAGCTCCATGCCCACGCCGGTCAGCACGTTGCCGCCTTGCGTGATGCGAACCGGCCGGTTCGTGCGCACGATGTCCTGCTCCGACAGCACCAGCGCGTATTCGGTCTCGACCCGCAGCTCGGGCGCGCCGTCCAGCGGCTGTCGGCGCACCACGACATTGCCGTACAGGTGGGTCTCGACCGCTTCCTCGGTCGTGCGGCCGTGATCGGCGCGGATCGTCACGCGCGGGGCGTCCTCGTCGAGCGTGTACACGCGCGGCTGCTCGAATTCGATCGTCTGCTCGTCGGGGTAGTGCCGCAGCCGCTCGGCCTCGAGGCGGAACGCAGGGGCGCCGTCGGCGTCCATCTTGGTGATCGCGAACTGCTCGACGAAGTAGTCAGGCTCGTGCGGCAGGCGTGGAGCGCCGACCGGATGCTGGCGATCGGCGAGCTCGGCCAGGTAGTAGCTGAACAGCGCGAGCGCAACCAGCAGCGCGACCGAGATCAGCGCGGCCAGCCGGTCGTAGAGTCGCGCCCTCATCGAACGCCGGTATCTTCGCCAGCGTAACGCGCCAGCAGCGCGTCGAATCGGTTCTGCGCGCGCAGCACGAACTCGGCGAGCTCGCGCGCGGCGCCGGCACCGGCCGGCGCGCTCGCGACCCAGTGCGCGAGCGCGCGCACCGGCTGGGCGGCATCGGCAACGGTCGCAGCGAAGCCGACCGCGCGCATCGCGGGCAGGTCGGGCCAGTCATCGCCCATGAAGCCGGCCTGCTCCAGCGACAACCCGCGCTGCGCGCACAGCCTGCGCATCGCGTCGCCCTTGTCCGGTACCGCCTGCAGCACGGTCGCGATCCGCAGTTCGCGCGCGCGCGCATCGACGATCGGCGACGAGCGCCCGGTGACCAGCGCGACTTCGATGCCGGCGTCGCGCAGCAGCGCGAGCCCGAAGCCGTCGCGGACCGAAAACGACTTGTACAGCTCGCCGTCGGCCGCGATCCGGATGCCCCCGGCGGTCAGCGTGCCGTCGACGTCGAACGCCATCAGACGGATCCGACCCGCGCGCGTCGCGGCATCGCCCGGCACGGACAATCACACCACCTTGGCGGCAAGCAGGTCGTGCAAGTGCAGCGCGCCCTGCAGCCGGCGGTGCGCGTCGATCACCAGCAACTGCGTGATCTTGCGCTCGTCCATCAGCCGCACCGCCTCGACCGCCAGCGCATCGGCGTCGATCGTCGCCGGGTTGCGCGTCATCACGTCGTCGATCACGAAACCCCCGATGTCGGTCGCGCGCTCGAGCAGCCGGCGCAGATCGCCGTCGGTGAAGATGCCTGCGACGCGACCGTCCGGGTCGAGCACCGCGGTCATCCCCATTCGCTTGCGCGTGACCTCCAGGATCGCGCTGCCCAGCAACGAACCAGCGGGCACCGTCGGCAGCGCCGCGCCGGTACGCATCACGTCGCGAACGTGCGTGAGCAGCCGCCGGCCGAGCGCGCCGCCGGGGTGCGATCGCGCGAAATCGTTCGCGCCGAAGCCGCGCGCGTCCAGCAGCGCGACCGCCAGCGCATCGCCCAGCGCGAGCGCCGCGGTCGTGCTGGCGGTCGGCGCCAGGTTCAGCGGACATGCTTCCTTCTCGACCCGCGCGTCCAGATGCACGTCGGCCAGCGTCGCCAGCGTCGATGCCGCCCGGCCGGTGATCGCGATCATCCGTGCGCCCTGCCGGCGCACCGCCGGCACGATCGCGAGCAACTCGTCGGTCTCGCCGGAGTTCGATACTGCGACGAACACGTCGTCGCGCGTGATCATCCCAAGGTCGCCGTGGCTCGCTTCGGCCGGGTGCACGAAGAACGCGGGAGTGCCGGTCGATGCCAGCGTGGACGCGATCTTGCGCGCGATGTGCCCCGACTTGCCGATGCCCGCGACCACGACGCGGCCGCGACACGCGAGCACGAGCCGACAGGCGGCGGCGAACTGCTCGCCGATCCGATCGGCCAGCCCGGCGACCGCGGCGGCTTCGATCCGCAGCACGTCGCGCGCGCGGGCGATCAGGCGCGGATCGGATGCGGCATCGGAGGCATCGGCGCCCGGCGCGCCGGCGGCGTCGGCGGCGTCGGCGCGCGACGCATCGGCCTGGGCGGCAGCGCTCGGCGGGGTCATCGGCCGAGTATAACGCGCCGGTCGGGGCCTTTTCCCGCTTGATAGAATCGGCGGTTTTGCAGGGGTCCCTGGCAATTCGAACGAACGAGTTCCTGAGCCTCGAGTCGGTGCGCTTCGGCTACGGCGAGCGACCGCTTCTGCACGAGCTGTCGCTTGCGTTGCCGCGCGGGCAGGTGGTCGCGCTGATGGGCGGCTCCGGCAGCGGCAAGACGACGATCCTGCGACTGATCGGAGGCCAGCTGCGGCCGCAGTCGGGACGCATCGTGTTCGACGGCCAGGACGTGCACGCGCTCGGGCGGGCCGCGCTGTATCGGCTGCGCCGCCGGATGGGAATGCTGTTCCAGTTCGGCGCGCTGTTCACCGACATGACCGTGCTCGACAACGTCGCATTTCCGCTGCGCGAGCACACGCGGCTTCCCGAGACGATGATCCGCGACCTGGTGCTGATGAAGCTGAACGCGGTCGGGCTGCGCGGGGCCGCGCAGCTGATGCCGTCGCAGCTGTCGGGCGGAATGGCGCGGCGGGTCGCGCTGGCGCGGGCGATCGCGCTCGATCCGCCGCTGCTGATGTACGACGAGCCGTTCGCCGGGCTCGATCCGATCTCGCTCGGCACGATCGCGCAGCTGATCCGGCAGCTCAACGACGCGCTGGGCGCCACGTCGATCATCGTCACGCACGACGTCGCCGAGACGTTCGAGGTCGCCGACTACGTGTTCGTGCTCGGCGAAGGGCGGATCCGCGGGCAGGGCACGCCGCAGCAGCTGGCCGCGTCGGACGACCCGTTCCTGCAGCAGTTCCTGAACGGGCGCCTCGAGGGGCCGGTGCCGTTCCATTATCCGGCGCCCCCGATCGCTCGGCAGCTGGGAATCGAATGATGGCCGTGGGCGTGACCGAATGACGGCCGCGGATTCGATCGCGAGCATCGGCCGCTGGGTGCGGCTGCGCGTCGGCGACACCGGCCGCGGCGCGATCTTCTTCCTGCGGTTGTGCTGGCTCGGCCTGCGCTCGCTCGCGCGCCCGCGGCTGGTGGTCGACCAGATCCACTTCATCGGCAACTACTCGCTGTCGATCATCGCGGTGTCGGGGCTGTTCGTCGGTTTCGTGCTCGGACTGCAGGGCTACTACACGCTGCAGCGTTACGGGTCTGCCGAGGCGCTCGGGCTGCTGGTCGCGTTGTCGCTGGTGCGCGAGCTCGGCCCCGTGGTGACGGCGCTGCTGTTCGCCGGGCGCGCCGGCACGTCGCTGACGGCCGAGATCGGCCTGATGAAGGCGGGCGAGCAGCTGGCGGCGATGGAGATGATGGCGGTCGATCCGGTCGAGCGCGTGCTCGCGCCGCGGTTCGCGGCCGCAGTGATCACGATGCCGCTGCTGGCGGCGCTGTTCTCCGCGGTCGGCGTGATCGGCGGCTATCTGGTCGGCGTGCAGCTGATCGGCGTGGACACCGGCGCATTCTGGTCGCAGATGCAGGCCGGCGTCGACGTGTTCGCCGACGTCGGCAACGGCGTGATCAAGAGCATCGTGTTCGGCTTCGTGGTCGGCTTCATTGCGGTGTACGTCGGCTACGAGGCGAAAGCGACTCCCGAAGGGGTGTCGCGGGCGACGACGACGACGGTGGTCGCGTCGTCGCTGGCGGTGCTCGGTTTCGATTTCCTGCTGACCGCGCTGATGTTCGGCGGTTGATGTCTCGCGCAAGAGGACTCGTGTCATGAAGACCCGGACGATCGATCTGATGGTGGGCGTGTTCGTTTTGATCGGGCTGGCGGCGCTGCTGTTCCTTGCGCTGCAGGCGGGCAACTTGCGCAGCTTCAATTTCGGCGGGACCTACACGACCAGCGCGCTGTTCGACAACATCGGCGGGCTGAAAGTCCGGGCGCCGGTGCGCAGCGCCGGCGTCGTCGTCGGCCGCGTCGCCGACATCCGCTTCGACGACCAGCGCTACCAGGCGCGGGTCGTGATGGAGATCCAGCAGCAGTACCAGTTCCCGAAGGACACTTCGGCGAAGATCCTGACCGCCGGGCTGCTGGGCGAGCAATACATCGGACTGGAGCCGGGCGGCGACGTCGCGATGCTCGCGCACGGCGACACGATCCGGATGACGCAGTCGGCCGTCGTGCTCGAGAACCTGATCGGCCAGTTCCTGTACGGCCGCGCCGCCGAGGGCGCGCAGCCCGCCGGCGCGCAGCCGGGAGCCGCGCAGTGAGCCGCGCAGCGCGCCGCGCGGTGGCAGCGCTGGCGCTGGCGCTGGCGACCGCGCTCACCGGGTGCGCGACGGCCGCCGGACCGCGGGCGAGTCCGCCGCCGCACGATCCGATCGAGCGCTTCAACCGCGCCGTGTACGCGTTCAACGATGCGCTCGACACCGCGCTGATCCGGCCGGTGACGGTCGCCTACGTGAACGTGGTCCCGGAGCCGGTCAAGTTCATGGTCGGCAACGTGTTCGGCAACGTGGCCGACGTCTGGACCGGCGTCAACAACCTGCTGCAGGGCAAGCCGCTCGATGCGCTGAACGACCTCGCGCGCGTGGTGCTGAACACCACGTTCGGGCTGTACGGCCTTGCCGACATCGCGACCGACCTGGGGTTCGAGCGGCGGCGCGAGGACTTCGGCCAGACGCTCGGCGTCTGGGGTTTCGAGTCGGGCCCGTACCTGGTGCTGCCGTTCTTCGGGCCTTCGTCGCTGCGCGACGCGATCGGGCTCGCGGTCGACAGCTCGTACGATCCGGTCTGGCATGCGCCGCAGCGCAATCGCCACCGCAACCTCGCGTACGGGCTGCGCGTGATCGACACCCGCTCGACGCTGCTCGCGGGCGACCGGATCCTGCAGGCGGCGGCGCTCGATCCTTACGTTTTGTTACGCGAGGGTTATCTGCAGCGCCGCCGGTCGATGGTTTACGATGGCAGCCCTCCTCCGAAAGACTATGACGATGACTGAAACGATGCTGTCCGGCCGCGGCTTGGTGCGCTGGCTGCTGACGCTGGCCGCGGCGATGACGCTGGCGACCTCCGGGGCGCGCGCTCAGGCGCCAGCGCCCGATGCGTTCATCAAGCAGCTCAGCGACAAGGTGATGCAGCAGATTCGCGGCGACGCGGCGCTGAAGGCCGGCGACATGCGCCGCATCGAGACCTTCGTCGAGCAGACGATCATGCCGCACGTGAACTTCGAGCGGATGACTGCGCTGGCGGTCGGTCGCGGCTGGCGCGACGCATCGCCGCAGCAGCGCGAGCAGCTGATGAAGGAGTTCCGCACGCTGCTGATCCGCACCTATGCCGGCGCGCTGCAGGCGGTCGACGACCAGGAGGTGCGGCTGCGGCCGCTGCGCGCCGCGCCGGGCGACACCGACGTGATCGTGCGTACCGAGATCGTGCAGCGCCGCGGCGAGCCGATCCAGCTCGATTACCGGCTGGAGAAGACGTCCGACGGCTGGAAGATCTACGACCTGAACGTGCTCGGCGTGTGGCTGATCGAGACCTACCGCACGCAGTTCGCGCAGGAGATCAGCGCCGGCGGCGTCGACGGGCTGATCCGCAGCCTGCGCGCGCGCAACGAGCAGTTCCGAAGATAAGAGATGGCCGCTGCGTCCGGCGCCAGGCAGCCGACGACGTCGATGCCGCAGCGGCTGACGATGGACACCGCTGCGCAGGCGCTCGAGGCGCTGGCGCCGGCTGCGGGCGCAGCGGCCGGCGATCCGCTGGTGGTGGACCTCGAGCCGGTGCAGGATTTCGACTCCGCCGCGCTGGCGCTGCTGATCGAGCTCGGCCGGCGCCGCCGCATCGAGGTCCGCAACGCGCCGCCGAATTTGCGTAAACTCGCGGCTCTCTATGGGGTCGACGAGCTGCTGCTGGGCCGGCGCTGAGGGGCGGCGTGCGGCCCCCGGCGGCGATCCCGCGCGTCGTCCTCGGAACCTGGTCAGGAAATGCCCGCAGCCATCGACATCCGGTCGGTCGTCAAGCGCTATCGCGACTTCGAGGCGCTGCGCGGCATCACGCTCGAAGTCGAGCAGGGCGAATTCTTCGGGCTGCTCGGCCCGAACGGCGCCGGCAAGACCACGCTGATCTCGATCATTGCCGGGCTGAACCGTCCGAGCGCCGGCAGCGTCGCGGTGATGGGGCATGACGTCACTGCCGAATACCGCAGCGCCCGCCGCTCGCTCGGCGTGGTCCCGCAGGAGCTGGTTTTCGACCCGTTCTTCACGGTACGCGAGACGCTGCGGATCACGTCGGGCTACTACGGGATCCGGCGCAACGACGCCTGGATCGACGAGCTGCTCGGCCACCTCGATCTGCAGGACAAGGCCGACGCGAACATGCGCACGCTGTCGGGGGGCATGAAGCGCCGGGTGCTGGTGGCGCAGGCGCTCGTGCACCGGCCGCCGGTGATCGTGCTCGACGAGCCGACTGCCGGGGTCGACGTCGAGCTGCGCCAGACGCTGTGGCAGTTCATCCGGCGGCTGAACGCCGACGGCCACACGATCGTGCTGACGACGCACTACCTGGAAGAAGCGCAGGAGCTGTGCGGCCGCATCGCGATGCTCAAGGGCGGCCGGGTCGTCGCGCTGGACCGCACCGACAAGCTGATCGACCGCTTCGCCGCGGGTACGCTGATGCTGCGGATCTCCGGCGCGCCGCTGCCGCCGCAGGTCGCCGCGCTGCAGCTCGGCGAGCCCGGACCCGACCGGCGGCTGCGGTTCCGGATCGACCGCTACGATCAGGTCGAGCCGATCCTGGCGGCGCTGCGCACGGCCGGCTGCGTGATCGAGGAGGTCGAGATCACGCACACCGACCTCGAGGACGTGTTCGTGCGGATCATGCGGGAGGAACATGGCGCGGTCGCGGTCTGAGCCGGGCTCGTTGCACGGCCGGGCGCTGACCGGCGCACCGCCGGCGGGCAGGTCGGCGCTCGCCGGCTTCGGCACGCTGCTGTACAAGGAGACGCTGCGATTCTGGAAAGTCAGCTTCCAGACGATCGCCGCGCCGGTGATGACGACGCTGCTGTATCTGCTGATCTTCTCGCACGTGGTCGGCGGCCGGCCGAGCGCGTACGAGGGCGTCGCGTACACGTCGTTCCTGGTGCCCGGGCTGGTGATGATGTCGGTGCTGCAGAACTCGTTCGCGAACTCGTCGTCTTCGTTGATCCAGTCGAAGGTGACCGGCAACCTGGTGTTCGTGCTGCTGCCGCCGCTGTCGCCGCTGGAGATCTTCGGCGCCTACGTGCTGGCCGCAATGGTCCGCGGCGTCGTCGTCGGACTGGGCGTGTTCATCGCGACCGCGTGGTTCGCCGATCTGTCGTTCGTCGCGCCGCTGTGGATCCTGGTGTTCGCGGTCTTCGGCAGCGCGATTCTCGGTACAATGGGCGTGATCGCCGGCATCTGGGCGGAGAAATTCGACCAGATCGCCGCATTCCAGAACTTCCTGATCATGCCCGCGACGTTTCTCGCCGGCGTGTTCTATTCGGTCCATTCGCTGCCTGCGTTCTGGCAAACGGTGTCGCACGCCAACCCGTTCTTCTACATGGTCGACGGATTCCGCTACGGGTTTTTCGGCCAGTCCGACGTTCCGCCGGCGCTCAGCCTCGCGATCGTCGCGGCGACGCTGGCGGCGGTGTGCGCGGCGGCAATGCAGTTGCTTCGCAGCGGCTACAAGCTGCGCCACTAGGTTTCGCTGAAATGCCCACACCCGAAGACGTCAAGGACTACATCGCCGCCGGTCTGCAATGCCAGCACCTGGAAGTGCTGGCATTGCAGACCGGCGGCGATGTAG
>DATLGW010000222.1:0-3788 GCA_035540315.1 Burkholderiaceae bacterium
GATGTCGAGATCATCACGCGTGTCGAGAACGACGCGCTGCTGCTGCCGGTCGGCGCGGTATTCCGAGATGGCAAGGGGTGGGCGGCATTCGTCGACGACGGCGGCGTCGCGCGAAAGCAGCGGCTGCAGCTGATCGACCGAAACCGGCGCGACGCGTGGGTTGCCGGCGTGCAGCCGGGGCAGCGGGTCGTCATTTACCCGCCCGACACGGTACGCGATGGCGGTCGGATCGCTGCTCGGCAGTGAATCGGTGACTCTCCTGGCATCCGCCGGATGCGCGTTGATCTGGCTCAATTGGCGCCCGGCGATCGGATGCTGCAATCCGATCAGCGGGCGCGCTGGCAGACAACGCGCCGAAACAGGAGATTCACATGGATCGCGGGTCGCTGAACACGCTCGTACAAGCCGCAGTTCTCGCGCCGTCAAGTCACAACACGCAGCCGTGGCTGTTCCGGATTCGAGACGACACAGTCGATCTGATCGCGGATCGAACCCGGGCGCTGCCCGTCAATGACCCGAACGACCGGGAGCTGACGATCAGCTGCGGCTGCGCGCTGTTCAACTTGAGGGTCATGGCGGCAGCACTGGCGCAGCGTGCCGACATCGAGATCTGCCCTGACCCGCAGGACGAGGATCTGCTTGCGCGGGTTCGGCTCACGCGTTCCACCGAGACGGAGTCGGAAACGACGCTCGCGTCCATGATCCCGTTGCGGCGCACCTATAGGCAGCGTTTTGATGACGTACCGGTCGCGGCGGACACCATTGCGGCGTTGGCCGCGGCCGTTCGAGCCGAGGGTGCGCATCTGGACGTACTGGCGTCGCCGGCACAACGCGAATCGGCTGCCGAACTCATCGCTCGCGCCGACACGTTCCAGTGGTCGGACCCGCGATGGCGCCGCGAGCTGGCGGCCTGGATGCATTCGCGCCGCCGGCACGACGGGCTGGCAATGCCGGCGCTGGCCGTGCCCCTCGCGCAACTCGTCGTGCGAACATTCGATATGGGCGGCGGCGTCGGGGCCAAGGACCGGGAACTCGCCACGCATTCCCCGCTGCTGGCGCTGGTTTCGACCTCCGGCGATTCCTGTCGCGACTGGCTTGCGACCGGGCAGGCGCTGCAGCGCGCGCTGTTGACGGGCGTTCAGCGCGGGCTGCAGGCGTCGTACCTGAATCAGCCGATTCAAGTGGAAACATTGCGACCGCGGCTGCGCGAGCTGTTTGGCGGGGCGCGGTTTCCGCAGCTGCTGATGCGTTGGGGCCACGCGAGCCGGACGCTGCCGGCATCGCCGCGGCGGCCGCTGGCGGACGTGGTGCTGCAGGACTGACGCCGGCCGGAGCGCGGAAGGTCTCGCCGAAAGCCATAAGATCTCATTCCTTCCACTACGGGACGACGAACCTGGCCCATGACTGCCGAGAAGCGCAACGTGTTCCTGCTCGCGGCATGCAGGCGCTGTTCGTGATCGAGCCGCGATGGGATGATCGCAATGGTGCGGTCAGCGGCTGGCAGCGTCCGCGACGGTGATCCAATGGCGCGTGCTGGGCATGTTCGTGCCGTCGTTCTTCACCAGTCACCTGATCCGGCGTTTCGGCGTCTTGTCGATGATGGTCGCGGGGGCGTCGCTGCTCGGAGGGCACGTGGCGATCGCACTGAGCGGAATCGAACTCCTCCACTTCCTCTCCGGGCTGATCCTGCTGGGCGTGGGCTGGAACTTCCTTTTCATCGGCGGCACGACGCTGCTCACGGAAGCCTATCGACGGCACTGTCGGCCTCTTGAATCGTTGGAGGAGCCGTCGATGAGGAGCGCCTGGTTCGCGTGATCGGCAGGCTTCGCGCAGACCGACAGGAATCGGCCAGATCAGCCGAGCGCGGTGTCGCGGTTCGCAGTAGCGTGACGGGGGATGCTCCCCGCGACCTGCAAGCGATGCTCATGCCGCCGAAGCCAGATATCCGCCAGCGACTGCGAATTGGACCGCATCGTTTCGCTCGCCAGCAGGTGGCGAAGCGCGGCGACGCCGTGGATCTCGGTCCACCTGGAGACGTCGTCGTACGAATTGAAGCTGATCATGTCCGCCTCTGGAGATCGAAATCGACGCTGATGAGTTAGTCTGACACGCAGGGCAGGCTCGCATTTGACAAAGATCAAAGCGACTCAGCCCCGACCGAGGTGAAATGAAAACCGGAGAGTCGGACCTCGAGTGGTCATCGTCGACGGCGGCGCCTGCGTGCTCGAGATTCACGTGATGCAGCCGTACGGGCAGCGGCTGCACGAGGTGCGCCGCGACGACACCGAACCCGTGCTGATCAGCGGGATTCGCGGCCGGGTCGCACAGGTCGCGGCCGAGCACGGCTGCCGCTACGCGACCATCAGCCGCGCCGAGAAGGACTGGCCGCCCGAGTGGACGGATGTCGCATTGGCTACTACGACATCCAGGTGATGCTCGGGCTCGTCAGCTGCGCGTCGCGGGATGGCATGGGCGTCTGCGGCACCTGTCTCGACTGCACCAGCGCCTTCAAGTCGTCGGCGCTCAGCGTCTCCTTCTGCAGCAGCTGCTGCGCGCCCGCATCCAGTGTCGCGCGGTTTCGCGACAAGACATCCGAAGCGGTCGCGAACGCGCGCTCGATGATTGCGCGCACCGCGCGGTCGATCTGCTGCGCGACTTCCTCGCTGAACTGCCGCGGCTGAAAGATCGGCTGCGCAGTCTCCAGGAAACGCGGTTGTTCGGTGTCGTAGGCGACGTGGCCGAGCTGCGCGTCCATGCCGTAGCGCATCACCATGCTGCGGGCGATGTCGGTCACCCGCGCGAGATCGTCCACCGCGCCCGTGGACAAGCGGCCGAATACGAGCTGCTCGGCCGCGCGGCCCCCCAGCAGCACCGCCATCTTGGTCTCGAGCTCCTCGCGGGTCATCAGGAACCGGTCCTCGGTTGGACGCTGGATCGTGTAGCCGAGCGCGCCGATGCCGCGCGGGATGATCGAGACCTTGTGGATCGTATCGGTGCCGGGCAGCGACAGCGCGACCAGCGCGTGGCCCATCTCGTGGTAGGCGACGGTCTGGCGCTCGAGCGGATTGAGCAGCCGGTTCTTCTTCTCGAGCCCCGCGACGATCCGCTCGATCGCGGCGGTGAAGTCGTCGATCGTCACCGCGTCGGCGCCCCGCCGCGTGGCCGCGAGCGCCGCCTCGTTGACCAGGTTCGCGAGATCGGCGCCGCTGAAGCCGGGCGTCAGCGCGGCGATCTGCTCGCGATCGAGCCCGGGCGCGGGCGTCACCTTCTTCAGGTGCACTGCGAGGATCTGCACGCGTCCCGCCTTGTCGGGACGGTCGACCAGGATCTGGCGGTCGAAGCGGCCGGCCCGCAGCAGCGCCGGGTCGAGGATCTCGGGCCGGTTCGTCGCCGCCAGCAGCACCAGCCCGGCGCGCGAGTCGAAGCCGTCGAGCTCCGACAGCAGCTGGTTCAGCGTCTGCTCCTTCTCGTCGTGGCCGCCGCCCATCGGCCCCGCGCCGCGCGCGCGGCCGAGCGCGTCGAGCTCGTCGATGAAGATGATGGCCGGCGCCTTTTCACGCGCTTGGGCGAAGAGGTCGCGCACGCGCGCCGCGCCGACGCCCACGAACATCTCCACGAATTCCGAGCCCGAGATGGAGAAGAAGGGAACTTGCGCCTCGCCGGCGACCGCGCGCGCGAGCAGCGTCTTGCCGGTGCCGGGCGGCCCGACCAGCAGCACGCCCTTGGGGGCCCGCGCGCCCAGGCGCCCGTACTTGCCCGGGTCCTTGAGGAAGTCGACCACCTCCTGC
>DATLGW010000223.1:0-1817 GCA_035540315.1 Burkholderiaceae bacterium
GATAATGACAATGCAGATCGATCATGGCTGGCGCCGCACGGAGGAGTCGTCCCGGTGAGCACTCCGGGGCCGTAAAGTATATCGAAGACCCCGGGCGATTCGCAGTCGGATCGCGAGTCCGCCGACGATTGTTGCTGTAAATCACGGCGCTGCCGCAAAAAAGGGCATTCGACATCGAAATGAATCACCGACACGACCCCGCCCCGCTCGGCCTGCCGTACCACGGCCTGGACCGGGCCGCGCTCGATGGCGAGTACGACAATCGCAAGAAGGTCGACGCGGCCGAGCTCGCGGCGATGACGGAGCGCGGCGCGCAACGCAGCGACGCGGCGCGCCGCAAGCGAAAGTGCGACCTCGATGTCGCGTACGGGCCGAGCGCCGCCGAGCGGCTCGACGTGTTCGCCGCCGACTCGCCGAACCGCGGCTCGGTCGAGGTGTTCTTTCACGGCGGGTACTGGTGGTCGCGCAACAAGCGCGACTTCAGCTTCATCGCCGACGGCTTCGCGCCGCACGGCGTCACGACCGTCATCGTCGGCTACGGACTGATCCCGACGGTGACGATGGGCGAACTGGTCGAGCAGTGCCGCCGCGCGCTCGAGTGGGTGGCGCGCCACATCGGGCGTTACGGCGGGGACCCGCAGCGGATCCATGTCTGCGGCCATTCGGCAGGCGGTCACATCGTCGCGATGATGATGGCGACCGACTGGACCGCTCGCGGGCTGCCGGCGCAATTGCTGTCGGGCGCTTGCGGGATCAGCGGGCTGTACGACCTCGAGCCGATCCGGCTGTGCTTCCTGAACGACACGCTGCGGCTGAGCGATGACGACGTCGCGCGCTACAGCCCGGTGCGGCTGCCCCGGACCCAGCAATGCCTGCTGCGGTTGCCGGTCGGGGGGCTCGAGGGGGCGGAGTATCTGCGGCAGTCCAAGGCGCTTGCAACCACATGGGCCGAGGCGATCGACGATCCGGAAGTGATCGTCGTGCCGGGGGCGAATCATTATTCGATTCGCGACGAGCTCGGCGATCCGAGGAGCCGGATGGTGGAGATGGTGTTGCGGGACCGGTTGGGCGCGCGTTGAAGCGCGTGCTACGGTGTCGATCCCCCGCTACCTGCCCGAGCAGCCGCTACCGCCGTACGCCTACTGGCCCGGCCGCACGCCGCACCCCACCCGCGATCCGGACGGGCACAGCTATCGCGCTGCCATTGCGCTGGTACGCTGCCCCGATCAACGCAATTGGCGCGGTTCTCGCGAATACCTGTACGGCATCGACCTGTTCAACCACGGCTACTATTGGGAAGCGCACGAGGCGTGGGAATCGCTGTGGCACGCATGCGGGCGCAGCGGAGTCGCTGCGGATTTCCTGCGCGCGCTGATCCGTCTGGCCGCCTGCGGGTTCAAGGCGCGCGAGGGACGCGATGCCGGACGGATCCGGCACGCGACTGCGGCTGTCCAGCTGTTCGCCGCGCTGCATGCCCACGCTGCGGCGCCGCCGCATCGGACGACCATGTATTTCGGACTGCCGCTCGAAGCGCTCGTGCGCTTCGCCGAGCGCGCAGCGTCCGGCGAGAATCTGCGCCCGCTTCCGGTTGCGCCGGCCGAGCCGGTGTTCGTCGACCGTCTGCTGCCGATCCTTGGCTCGTGATGCGAGTACGAGCGGCGCGCAGGCGTTTTGCCGCGAGCGCCGTCATCGCGCAGCGACCGGATTTCCCCCGAGTTCGCCCGCCCTTTGGAAATCCGACGCCGACCGTAGCGAATCGAACGCGGCCGCCAGCTCGCGCTTAGCTGCGAATGATCGATCAGCGCCCCTGACAGCAG
>DATLGW010000224.1:0-3626 GCA_035540315.1 Burkholderiaceae bacterium
TGGTCGCCGGCCGCTCTGCGTCGTTCCTGCAGGCGTTCGTGAACATCGGACTGCTGCCGGACTCCGGAGGCACCTGGTGGCTGCCCCGCGCGGTCGGCGCGCCGCGGGCGCTGGGCCTTGCGATGCTCGGGGAGAAGCTGCCGGCCGAGCAGGCGCAGCAATGGGGGTTGATCTGGAAGTGCGTCGACGACGCGGCGCTCGACGGCGAAGTCGACGCGCTGGCGCAGCGGCTGGCGGCGATGCCGACTCGCGCGCTCGCGGCGATCCGGCAGGCGATCGATCAGGCCGCGACGAACACGCTGGACCGGCAATTGGACCTGGAGCGCGATCTGCAGGCACAGCTGGCGAACACGCACGACTTCACCGAGGGCGTCGGCGCTTTCCTGCAGAAACGCGCGCCGCGCTTCGAGGGCCGCTGATGGGCGAGACCGGCGCGGCGAACGACAAGGACCGGCTCGCCGCCGAGGTCGCGCGGCGGATGTGGGCGGAGGACCGCGCATCGCAGGCGCTGGGGATGGAGCTGCTCGAGGTGCGCAGCGGCTATGCGCGGCTGAGAATGCCGATCCGGCCGGAGATGACGAACGGCCATGGCATCTGCCACGGCGGCTATATGTTTCTGCTGGCCGACAGCACGTTCGCATTCGCGTGCAACAGCCACAACCAGCGCGCAGTGGCCGCCAGCGCCGAGATCCACTTCCTGGCGCCGGTGCACGAGGGCGACGTGTTGACCGCCGAAGGCGTCGAGCAGCACCTGGCCGGGCGCAGCGGAATCTACGACATGCGGGTGACCGACCAGCACGGCCGGCTGGTCGCTCTTTTTCGCGGAAAATCCGCGACGATCAAGGGACAATTCGTCGAGACGTCGAACGAGGAACCGGAGCGATGAGGACCGATCTGCCGCTGGATCCGATCGAGAAGGCGAGTGTCGACGAGCTGCGCGCGCTGCAGCTGGAGCGGCTGCGCTGGTCGCTTGCGCACGCTTATGAGAACGTGCCGCATTACCGGCGCAAGTTCGACGCCGCCGGCGTGCATCCGAGCGATCTGCGCGAGCTGTCGGAGCTGGCGCGCTTTCCGTTCACGACCAAGGATGATCTGCGCCAGACCTACCCGTTCGGCATGTTCGCGGTGCCGCGCGAGCGCGTGGTGCGAATCCATGCGTCCAGCGGCACCACCGGCAAGCCGACCGTGGTCGGCTACACCCGCCGCGACATCGACGTGTGGTCGGACCTGGTCGCCCGCTCGATCCGCGCGTCGGGCGCCCGCCGCGGCGATCTCGTCCACGTCAGCTACGGCTACGGCCTGTTCACCGGCGGGCTCGGCGCGCACTACGGCGCGGAGCGGCTCGGGCTGACGGTCGTGCCGTTCGGCGGCGGTCAGACCGAGCGCCAGGTGCAGCTGATCAACGATTTCCGGCCGACGATCATCATGGTGACGCCCAGCTACATGCTGGCGATCGCCGACGAGTTCGAGCGTCAGGGTCTGAACCCCGTCGAGAGCAGCCTGCGGATCGGGATCTTCGGCGCCGAGCCCTGGACCAACGAGATGCGCGGCGAGATCGAGGCGCGGATGGGATTGGATGCGGTCGACATCTACGGTCTGTCCGAAGTGATGGGACCGGGCGTGGCCAACGAGTGCATCGAAACCAAGGACGGCCCGACGATCTGGGAGGACCACTTCTATCCCGAGGTCGTCGATCCAGAAACCGGCACGCCGCTCGCCGACGGCGAGCTCGGCGAGCTCGTGTTCACGTCGCTGACCAAGGAAGCGTTGCCGATCGTGCGGTACCGCACTCGCGACCTGACTCGGCTGCTGCCGGGCACGGCGCGCACGATGCGCCGGATGCAGAAGATCACCGGGCGTTCGGACGACATGATGATCGTACGCGGGGTCAACGTGTTCCCGTCGCAGATCGAGGAGCTGATCCTGCAGCGGCCGCTGTTGGCGCCGCATTACGTGTGCGAGCTCGACAAGGACGGGCCGCTCGATGCGCTGACGGTCCGCGTCGAGCTCAAGCGCGGCGAGCAGATCGACGGCTCGGCGGCGGCCGGCGCGAAAGCCGCGCTCGAGCACGCGATCAAGTCGCTGATCGGCGTCACGTGCACGGTGCGCGTCGAGGCGCCCGGCGCGATCGAGCGCTCGATCGGCAAGGCCAAGCGGGTCGTCGACCGGCGGCCGAAGTGAAACGATAGCGACGGCGAAGGACCGAACATGCATCGGGCGATATTGCTGCAGAAGACCGACAGCGGCGTGACTGCCGAGCTGCGCGAGCTCGGCGACGACGACCTGGCGCGCGAAGCCGGCGACGGCGACGTCGTCGTGCGGATCGAATGGTCGACGCTGAACTACAAGGACGCGCTGGCGATCGCGAACCGCTCGCCGGTCGTGCGCAAGTGGCCGATGGTGCCGGGAATCGACGGCGCCGGCGTCGTCGAGTCGAGCGACGGCGATCGCTGGCGTGCCGGCGACGCGGTGATCCTCAACGGCTGGGGCGTGGGCGAAACGCACTGGGGTTGCCTGGCGCAGAAGGCGCGGCTGAAGTCGCAATGGCTGCTTCGGCGTCCCGAGCGGCTGTCGTCGCGCCAAGCGATGGCGATCGGCACCGCGGGCTATACCGCGGCGCTGTGCGTGCTCGCGCTCGAGGACAACGGCGTGCGCGCGGACGCCGGCGAGGTGCTGGTCACCGGCGCGGCCGGCGGCGTCGGCAGCATCGCGATCGCGCTGCTCGCGCGCCGCGGCTGGAAGGTCGTCGCCGCCACCGGGCGCCCGCACGAGGCCGATTACCTGCGCGCGCTGGGGGCCGGCGAGATCATCGGACGCGACACGCTGTCGCAACCGGGCAAGCCGCTGCAGAAGGAGCGCTGGGCCGCAGTCATCGACGCGGTGGGGTCGCAAACGCTGGCCAATGCGTGCGCGCAGACGCGCTACGGCGGCACCGTCGCCGCCTGCGGACTGGCGCAGGGAATGGACTTTCCTTCGACGGTCGCGCCGTTCATCCTGCGCGGCGTGCGGCTGATCGGCGTCGATTCGGTGATGTGTCCGATGCCGCAACGCGAGCGCGCATGGCAGCGGCTCGCCCAGGACCTCGACGCGGCGCAGCTCGATCGGATCAGCCACGAGATCGCGCTGGCCGACGCGATTCCGATGGCGCGCGAACTGTTGGACGGCAAGGTGCGCGGCCGCCTGGTCGTCGCGGTCGATCGTTGACCGGGGATGCATTCGGCGCCGTGCCGCAGCCGGCGCGGCGGATCGTCGGCGTGCTGCTGGCGGCCGGGCGCGGTCGCCGCTTCGATCCGAGCGGCCGCAGCGACAAGCTGATGCAGCCGATCGACGGCGTGCCCGTCGCTGCGCGCGCGGCCGAGTCGCTTCGCGGGCTGTGCGAGCCGGTGCTCGCCGTCGTGCGCCCGCAGCGCCCGCAGCTCGAGTCGCTGCTGCGCGAGCGCGGCTGCCTGATCGTCGTGTGCGGCGATGCCGATTCCGGCATGGGCCACAGCCTTGCCGCCGGCGCAGGCGCGGCGGTTGCGCTGGTGCCCGACGCGGTCGTCGTGCTGCCGGCGGACATGCCGTGCGTGTCGCGCAGCACCGTGCGCCGGCTGCTCGAGCGGCCGCTCGAGCAGCCGGCGCACGGT
>DATLGW010000225.1:0-6525 GCA_035540315.1 Burkholderiaceae bacterium
GCTTTCGCTGGTTCCGCAGCACTGCGTCGGTGCTGCGGAACCAGCGAAAGCTGCCGTCGGCGTCGCGCATCTGATAATCGATCTGCCGCGCGTCGTCGTCGGCGCTGCGGTCGAGTTGCGCCAGGTGCTCGCGCACCCGCGGCAGATCGTCCGGGTGCATCGCCGGCGCCCCCGCACCCGTGCCGCCGGCCCGCGCGCGTGCAGCCGCGCTCAGGAACAGCGGCACGTCGCGCCGCAGGTCGTGCACGTAGACGATTCCCGGGATCCGCTCGAGCAGCAGCCGGTGCGGGATCGCGCCGCGCCGCGGTCCGAGCAGCCCGTGCAGTAGCGCAACCGCGGCCCATCCGGCGGCCATCGAAGCGGCCTGCGGCGCAAGCCCGAGTTCGGGCGCGAACGGGGCAGGCAGCGCAGCGATCAGCGCATGCAGCGCCGCCACCGCTACCAGCGCGACCGCCGGCCCGACCAGCGCCCAGCTGACCGCCGCAACGAACAGGCTCGCCAGCATCACCAGCGCCGCCGCCGAGGCGCCTTGCGTGGCAAGCACGGCGCCCGCCGCGACCAGCGCCGCCCACACCGCAAAGCGCGCAATCGAATGCGCCGCTGGCCTCATCGAGGGATTCTGCTCCGCACGCTGTTGCGGCTGCCGGCCGAGTCAGGGTCGCCGCGGCCGGCGCCAGCCGCGCAGACTGCGCGGACACGGCGGCGCATCCTCAGCCGCCGCCGCAAGTATAAGAGCCGCAGGCCCGGGCCGGGAACGGGCAGCGCCCCAGTCGCACGCGGCCTGGCCGCCGCCGTGCGCCCGGCGCGGCTACGACCAGTAATCTTCTTCGCGCGAGCGTGCCACCAGCATGCCGACCACGAACGCGACCGCGCCCACGGCGATCAGCGTGCCCAGCGGATGCTCGCTCATGTATTCGCCGCTTGCGCGCGCAGCATGGGCGACCCGCTGGCGCACCTGCTCGGCGCTCTCGCGCGCGTCGTCGACGCGGCCGCGCACGTCCATGTCGGACAACGACCGGCGCGCAGTCTCGAGCGTGCGCTCGAGCCGGTCGCGGGCGGTCTCGAAGCCGTCGCGCGACGCGCTGCGCGCGCTGCGCAGCAGCGACTCGGCGTCCGACACCAGCGTCTTCAGGTGCGCGGCCACGCTGTCGCGGCCCCGCTCTGCATACTCCTCAGCATCCTCGATTTGCCGGCCCAGATCATTGCTGCTCACGATTTGCCTCCTGGACGTCGAACGATCTCGTTCGCGTGATGCCGCGGATCATCGCAATGGCCGCGGCCAGCAGCGAAACGAAGAAAAGTACCCGCGCGATCTCGGCCGCCTCGGGCGCGAACCCGCCGTAGCCGATCAGCGCCGCCGCCAGCGCGAGTACCGCGAATGGCAGCGCCAGGCCACGGACCGGCGACAGTTGCATCAGCCGATCCGCTCGCGCCGCGGCGTCGCCGCAATCCGCACGCGCGCAGCGGCGTCCGTGCGCGGCGCCGGCCGCGCCATCGGATGCGGATCCTCGCCCGGCACGCGCTCCGTCAACAGCAGGGGAACGATGCGGTTCGGATGCTCCTCGCGCTGCGCATCGCGCGGCACAACCCGTTCAGTCACGGCAGCCTCCAGCGTCGGGTTTGTCGGAAACCTACACTCCTGGCAAACGCCGTGCCCGCACGCACGCCGCGCACCGGCCTGGCACGGTCCGCTTCGGCGGCAACTATTGCCGGCGCGAGACCGAACGTTGCCGAAACGGGCGGGGGACGGCGCCGCCGCCGCGACGCTCGCGGCTGCAGGCACAGGCGTTGCTATTTCCGGGTCGGGCCGCAGGTGGCGGTTCTTCGTCGATCGGGGGCTGCAGCCGCATGAACGCCAGGGACACGAGCGCACTCGGAGCCGATGCGCCGAGCGATGCAGGACCCGGCACAGGCTCGCCGGCGCCGAACGCCGCGGCCCGCGCCGAGCGGGTCGAGCGCCGCAGCGGCGCGGGAACCCGGCTGCAGCGGGTTGCGGTCGCCGGGCTGTTCGGGCTGGCGCTGGTGGCGGCGCTGTATTTCGCGCGGCCGCTGCTGCTGCCGATCATCATTGCGGTGCTGCTGTCGCTGCTGCTGTCGCCGCTGGTCGGGCTGCTCGAGCGGATCCGCGTGCCGCGCGCGGCGGCGGCGGTGGTGACGGTGTTCAGCTGCCTCGCGGTCGTTTGGTACCTCGGCTCGTACCTGTACGCGCCGGCGCAGCAGTGGCTCGACACGGCGCCGGCGCAGATCGACGAGCTGCGCGAGAAGTTCCGCGTGCTGCTGCACCCGGTCGAGCGGATGCAGAGCGCGACCGAGAAGGTGGCCGAGGCCGCCAAGCCGAACAATGCGAACCCGCCGCCGCGCGAGGTGGTCGTCGAGCGCCAGTCGCTGCTGGGCTTGCTGAACGACACGCAAGCGTTCGTCGTCGGCACGCTCGCGACGCTGATCCTGCTGTTCTTCCTGCTGGCCTCGGGCGACCTGTTCCTGCGCAAGCTGATTCGGGTGATCCCGCGTTTCAGCGACAAGATCGTCGCGGTCGAGATCACCCGCACGATCCAGCACCAGATCGGCCGCTATTTCCTGGGCGCGACGATGATCAACATCGTGCTGGGAATCGTCGTGACCGGCGCGATGATGCTGCTCGGGATGCCCACGCCGGCGCTGCTCGGCACGATCGCGGCGCTGCTGAACTTCATCCCGTACATCGGATCGGGGCTGATGCTGGTGATCACCGCCATCGTCGCGGTGATCACGTTCGACACCGTCTCTGAGATGCTGCTGCCGCCGCTGGTGTTCCTGGTGCTCACGACGATCGAAGGCCAGGTGGTGCAGCCGATCGTGCACGGCCGGCGCCTGAACAGCACGCCGGTCGTGTTGTTCACCTGGGTGCTGTTCTGGGGCTGGCTGTGGGGAGTCGGCGGCGTTGCGGTCGCAGTGCCGTTGCTGGTTGCGCTGAAGATCTGCGCGGAGCACATTCCGTCATGGGCGCCGATCGCCGAATTCCTCGGCGGCGAGGCGGCCCGTGAAACGGACCGATCCGCACGATGAGCCAGACACCGTCCGATGCGCCGCCGATGTGGGGCAAGCAGACCGACAGCGCGCGGCGGATGTTCGCGATCGGCGACGATCGCATGCCCCCGGCGCTGATCGACGCGCTGGCGCGAATCAAGCGCGCCGCCGCATCGGTCAATGCGCAGCGGGGCCATCTCGAGCCGGCGCGTGCCGAAGCGATCGCGCGGGCCGCCGACGAAGTGATCGCCGGCGCGCATCCCGGCCAGTTCCCGCTGCACGTGTGGCAGAGCGGCTCGGGAACGCAGACGAACATGAACGTCAACGAGGTGATCGCCGCGCGCGCGACGCAGCTGCTGGCGCAGCCGGCGAACGACGGCGCAGCGCCGGTGCCGATTCATCCGAACGACGAAGTCAATCGCGGCCAATCGTCGAATGACGTCGTTCCGGCCGCGATCCAGCTGGCCACGCTGCTCGAGTGGCGCGCGCGGCTGCTGCCGGCGCTGAACGAATACCGGGCCGCGCTCGCCGATCTGCGGGTTCAGCACGGGCAGGTGCTGCGGCTCGGGCGCACGCACCTGCAGGACGCGTTGCCGATCAGCTTCGGCCAGCAGATCGACTCGTACGTCGCGCAGATCGCCCAGTCGCTGGCGGCGATCGAGGATGCGCGGCGCGCGCTCGCCGAGCTCGGGCTGGGCGGCACCGCAGTGGGCACCGGCGCGAACGCGCCGCCCGGCTTCGCCGCGGCGACGATCGCGCAGCTGGCGCACGACACCGGCCTGCCGTTGCAGCAGGCCGGCAATCTGCTGGCCGAAACCTCCGCGCATCTGGCGCTGATGCAGGCGCACCAGGCGCTCGCGCTGCTCGCCTCGGCGCTGTACAAGCAGGCCAACGACATTCGCTGGCTCGCATCGGGACCGCACGGCGGGCTGGGCGAGCTGGAGCTGCCGGCGAACGAGCCGGGCAGCTCGATCATGCCGGGCAAGGTGAACCCGACCCAGTGCGAGGCGCTGATGATGGTGTGTTGCCAGGTCCACGGGAACCAGGCCGCGATGTCGCTGGGAACCACGCTGGGCAACTTCGAGCTGTCGACTGCGAAGCCGCTGATGGCGCGGCAGCTGATGCACAGCACGCGGCTGCTGGCCGATGCGATGCAGCAGTTCGCGCGGCACTGCCTGACCGGTCTGGTGCCGAACGAGCAGCGGATGCGCGCGCACCTGGACGCGTCGCTGATGATGGTGACTGCGCTCGCGCCGGTGGTCGGCTACGACCAGGCGGCTGCGTTCGTCGAGCAGGCGCAGCGCGAGCGCCGGCCGCTGCGCGACGTCGCGATCGGCAGCGGCCGCATCAGCGCACGGCAGTACGACGAGCTGGTCGACCCGCGCCGACTCGCGGGACTCGATCCGCCGGCCGAGCCGCGCCGCACGGAGCGGGAGCCGCCTAGCTAGCTAGCGCCTAGTCGATCCGCGGCAGCCGGATCGTGAACAGCGATCCGAGCCCGCGCCCGTCGCTGTCGGCCGACAGCGTGCCCTCGTGCAACTCCACCAGGTGCCGCGCCAGCGGCAGCCCGAGCCCCAGCCCGCCGAAGCGGCGCGTCATGCTCGAGTCGGCCTGCCAGAAGCGGTCGAACACCCGTTCGCGCTCGTCGGCGGACAGGCCGATCCCGGTGTCCTGCACCGCCAGCACGACCTGGTCGCCGTGCAGGCCCAGCGACACCGTCACATGGCCGCCGCGCGGCGTGAACTTCAGCGCGTTCGACAGCAGGTTCGAGATCACCTGCTCGAGCCGCGCGGCATCGCCGGCGACCCGTAGCTCCCCGGGCTCCCGCTGCAGCGCCAGCCCGATTCCGTTGGCGTCCGCGAGCGGCTGCGCGGCGTCGACCGCCGAACGCAGCAACGGCCCGATCGACAGCGGCTCGCGCGCCACGCGCAGCTGGCCCCCGATCATCCGCGCCGCATCGAGCAGATCCTCGACCAGCCGCCGCTGCGCGAGCACGTTGCGCTCGATCGCCTCGAGCGCCCGCGGCAGGTTCGCGCTGCCGGCGCCGCCGGCGCGCTGCAGCACCCGCAGCCAGCCCATCATTGCCGACAGCGGCGTGCGCAGCTCGTGCGACACCACCGCCAGGATGTCGTCCTGCGCCTGGCGTGCCGCTTCGGCCCGCTCGCGCGCCTCGCGCTCGGCCTGAAGCAGTCGCTCGCGCGCCCGCTCGGCCTCGGCCTGAGCGCTGATGTCCTCGGCGATCACGAGCAGCGTGTCGGCCGCGCGATCGCGGCCGGGCTCGGGCACCAGCCGCACGCGCAGCGCGCGCGCCGCCAGCTCGACTTCCTCGACCACGGATTCGCCGGCGTCGAACACGCGCGCCGCCGCGGATTCGAGCCGTTCGCGCAGCGATCGCGGCAGCCCCAGCTCGCGCAGGCTGCGGCCCAGCAGCCAGCCGCCGCCCTCGCGCCGCGACACCATCGAGCGCGCCGCGGCGTTTGCGAACGCGACGCGCAGCGCCCGATCGAGCCGCACCACGGCATCGGGCAGGTGCTCGACCAGCGCCTTGTACTGCGCCTCGCGCTCCTCGACGGCCGCCGCGAGCGCCATCCGCTCGGTCACGTCGGTCGCGAATCCGATCACGCCGCGATTCTGGCCCTGCTCGACGTAAGGCACGCGGGTGGTCCAGAAGCGGCGCAGTCCGCCGGACGTCGGGATCAGCTCCTCGGTCGTCTGCGGCACGCCGGTGCGCATCACCTGCTGCTCGATCGCGCTCGCGCGCGCAGCGATCGCAGGGTCCGGCGCGTACTGTTCGACCCGGCAATGCAGCAGCGAATCCGCCGAGCGGCCGACGGCCGCCTCGAACGCGGGATTGACCAGCACCAGCCGTCCGGCTTCGTCCTTCATGTAGACGACGCCCGGGATCGCGTCGACCAGCGTGCGCAGCGTTGCATTGGCCTTGGCCAGGTCGGCCGTGCGCTGCGCAACGCGGCGCTCCAGCTGCTCGTTCGACTCGCGCAGGTGCTGCTCGGCGCGCTGCTGCAGCCGCGCGCGCTCGGCTTCCGAATCGTTGAGCATGCGCCCGCTGTGGATCAGCAGCGCGGCCAGCGTGATCGCGGTGCCCGCGGCCATCATCGGCACCCCGAGCGTCGCATCGAACCAACCCCAAGCCTCGCCGGCAGCGCGCACCCAGACGAAAAGCAGCGGCACCCCCAGCACCAGCGGCAACAGGTTGCGCACCAACCGCGAGCCCGCATACGGCTGCGCCAGGAACTCGAGCAGCCCGGAGCGGTCGCCGCGCAGCAGCCGCCCCGCCGCCAGCGCCAGCAGCGCCGCAGCGGCGGCCGCCGGCACCGTCGCGCTCGCGGGATCGGCGGCGGCCAGCGCGCCGACGTAGGCCGAGGTCAACAGACCGATCGTCGCGATCGCCGCGGCCGACAGCGCGGCGGCAGTCACCAGCGACGCGCTGCGCGGCGACTGCGGCGACATCGCCAGCGCCAGCGCCAGCGGCGCCAGCGCGAGCGCGGTGTGCAGCGTCAT